>DATLFR010000139.1 GCA_035540895.1 Actinomycetota bacterium
ATGTTGGAGATGATGCTGGTGACCCCTCGTGGATACACCCGGTATCTGATGCTACAACGCACGCGGCCCCCTCTGGAGAGACCATCGTGCCACGGCGCGAGGAGGGTGGGAACCCCCGGACGGCTTCAGGCGCGGGTTCGACGCGCGCGACGGCGGGCGAGCCCGCCCGCGAGGGCCGCCGCACCCAGCGCCGCCATCACGAGGTCGCGCGGGCGGGCACGCACCGGCCCAACGATCACCCGGGTGCCCGCGGCCGCCGCCGCTGCGGAGAGGACGTCTCGACTCGTCCGCTCACAGGAGAACCCGAGCTCGGCGAGCTTCGCACCCGACATCGCCCATGGGTACATCAGGAAGGGGGCCTCGGACGGGTCCAACGTGGTCAGGCGCATCTTCGCCAGGCGAGCGATGCGGACGTCGGCCTCCTGATGGGTCACCACGACCTCGCGCGCTCCGACCGTCCGGACGGCCTCGCTCAGGGTCACGCGGTCGTCTGGGCAGACGTGGAAGACCCCTCCGAGCCGCCTGTCCACGGCGAACTCGAGCGCCCGCGCCGCGTCGGACGGGTCGAGCAGCTGGAACTCCGCGTCGTACCCCTGCACCCGCACGGCCACGGTCCCGCCCAGGAGCCTCACGCCCAGGCCGTCCGAGGCGTCGAGCCCTGGTGCCATCCTCAGCACCGCCACGGCGGTAGACGGGTTCTCCTCCGCGAACGCGCCCGCCACCTCCTCCGCCTCCGCGCGGTGCAGCGACAGCGCGGATGCGGGGATCGGCCGCAGCGGCGACCCCTCGGTGAGCGGGTAGTCGTTGTCCGGGTGGGCGCCGAGAGCCTCGACCGCCGACCGGACCACCACGTGGGGGACGCCGGCCTCGGCCGCGGCCCGCAGCGCGTTGCGGGTCCCCCCGACCACCACGTCGTGCGCCTCGTCGCCGCTCCCGTAGGAGGTCGCCAGGTGGATCAGCGCGTCGCACCCCCGCAGGACCTCGACGAGAGAGGCGGACCGGACGTCCAGACGGTAGAACTCGAGGTTGCGAGCCGTGAACCCGGGCTCCCCGACGTCCACCGCGACGATCCTGGACACGTCGTCGCGTGGGTCCAGGCGCTCGATGAGAGCCCTGCCCACTCGTCCCGAAGCACCCGTTATGGCGACGACGCTCAGGACGGCTCCCCTCAGCTCGTGGAAGGACTCGAGCCTACACTAGCCTTCATGGACGGACCCCCCATAGAGCCCACCGGCATCCCGCGACCCGCGCCCGACTGGTGGGAGCAGGTGCCCGTGCTGCGGGAGCTGTACCGGCTCCTGGCCGAGCAGGGACCCGTGAACTGGGAGCTGGCCCGGCAGATCGGCGTTGCGCTGGGCTCCGAGGACGAGCCCGACCCGGGAGACCTGGCCGAGGCGCAACGGGAGCTGGAGGGGATGTCCCGCGCGGCCCAGCTCGAGTGCGAGTCGTTCACCGAGCTCGTGACGGGTGCGGTCGCGCCCGTGCATGCGGTGACGCGCCGGAGGTGGGTCGAGGAGAACATCTCCGTCTTCAAGCTGCTCATGGAGCCGCTCGCGAACAAGCTGACGGCGGCGGCGCTCCCTGCCGACCTGCCGATCGCCCTGCCGCCGCAGGCGATGCAGGCGATGCGTCAGGTGGGGGGGCTCCTCATGGGGCTGCAGTCAGGGTTCGTGCTTGGGTACATGGCGCCGCACGTCGTCGGACAGTACGAGCTCGTCCTGCCCGACCCGTCCGGCGGCCGCCTCCTGTACGTCGTGAGCAACATGCGGAAGGTCGAGCAGGACTGGAGCCTCGACCCGGCCCAGTTCCGCTACTGGATCGCCCTGCATGAGGTCGTCCACCATCTGCAGTTCAGCCGGACGTGGACCCGCAACTACTTCCACGCGCAGATCCGGGCGGTGATCGACTCGCTCGACCTCGACCCGACGCGGCTCGCCTCGGCCTTCGAGGGGTTCGACATCTCCGACCCCGAGCGGATGATGGACCTCCTCTCCGATCCGGAGCGGATCATGCAGGCCGCCTGGACCCCTCTCGGGAGGGACGCCGTCGGGCGTCTGCAGGCCTTCATGACGATCGCGGAGGGGTACGCGACCTTCGTCATGGACGCGGTGGGAGCCAGGCTGCTGTCCGACCACGCCCGCCTGCGGGAGGTGATGGACCGGCGGAAGGCAACCAACTCACCCGGGGAGCAGCTGCTGGAGCGCCTGCTCGGCATCGAGCTGAAGCGCCGCCAGTACGAGGACGGGCTCAGGTTCTGCCGCTACGTGGCCGGGGTCCGTGACATCGCCACCCTCAACAGGGTCTGGGAGAACCCGGAGACCCTGCCCACCAGCGAGGAGCTCGCCGAGCCCGACTCCTGGATCTCACGCGTGGTGGGTTGAGGTCCGTCAGCCGACCGGGCCGAGCACGCGGTCCAGGTACGCGTTGCGGAGACGTCCCTGCGGGTCGAGCTTCGAGCGCAGGGCGGCGAAGTCGTCCCACCGCGGGTAGACCTCGCGGAGGTCGGCCGCGGCGCGGAAGTGGATCTTCCCCCAGTGCGGACGGCCCTCGTATGAGCGCATCACCGACTCGACCGCCGTGAAGTACTCCCGGTGGTCGACACCGCGGTAGGTGTGGACGGCGATGTAGCAGGTCTGGCGCCCGAACGCCGGCGAGAGCCAGCTCTCGTCCGAGGCCACGAAGCGGACCTCGACCGGGAAGCTGATCCGGAAGCCCCGCGTCTCGATGAGCTCCCGGACCCGCAGCACCGCGTCGCGGGCGTGCTCGCGGGGGACCGCGTACTCCATCTCGGCGAAGCGGACCAGCCGCGGGCTCGAGAACGCCTCGTGGGATGGGAGCACGACGCGTCTGCGGCCCAGCTGGCCCGCGACGAACCGAGCCAGGTCGGGCACCCGGTCCGGACGCGCGCGGCCGACCCGGGCGACCGCGCCGAACACGCCGTTGGCGAGGACGTAGTCGGAAACGAACGACTTCACCGGACGGCGTGGCGTCGGGGGACGGTCGGTGCGGTTGTTGCGCTTCAGCAGGACGGCGTCCGTGTGCGGGAACCAGAAGAACTCCGCGTGGTCGTTGGAGTCGGCGAGCTCGTCGAGGTCCCCCAGCACGTCGTCGAGCCTCGCCCCCTCCTCCTGCGCGTAGAGGCTGAAGGCCGGGACGCATCGCAGCGTCACGGTGGAGATCACCCCGAGCGCGCCGAGGGAGACCCTGGCCGCCTTCAGCTCGTCGTCGCCCTCACCGAGCTCCACCACCTCGCCCGCGGCGGTGACGATCCTCAACCCGGCCACCTGCGTCGAGATGTTGCCGTATCGGAGGCCGGTCCCGTGGGTGCCCGTCGATATCGCGCCCGCCACCGTCTGGTAGGCGATATCGCCGAGGTTCTCGAGCGCCAGCCCGTTCGCCGCGAGCGCCGCGTTCAGGCGGTGCAGCGTGATGCCCGCCTGCACGGTCACGAGGCCCGACCCCCGGTCCACGGACAGGACGCCGTCGTAGCCGTCCATCGTCAGCATCAGCCCGTCGGTGCAGGCGATGTCCGTGAAGGAGTGGCCCGACCCCACGACCTTCACCGGCCCGCCCGTCCGCAGCGCCTCCACGATCTCGGACTCGCTTCGGACCGCCCGTATCTCGCGGGGGGAGCAGGTCGCCGTGCGGCCCCAGTTCCTCCACCGCGTCATCGCGACCTCCGGGTGTGCAGCCGAGCCAGGATGGTAGCGTACGCGCGCGATGGCGCCGACCGCCGACGACTACCGCACAGTGATGCGCCGGCTCCCTACCGGGGTCTGCGTCCTCACCATGCGGGGCGAGGACGGCCCCCACGGGATGACCGCCAACACGGTGACCTCCGTGTCCCTCGACCCGCTCCTCCTGCTGGCCTGCATCGACCGGACGGCCCGGGCGCACGGATGGATCGAGAGCTCGGGCGAGTTCGTCGTCAACGTCCTGGGAGCCGGACAGGCCGACCTGTCCCGCCGCTTCGCGGTGCGGGATCTCTCCGACGCCGAGCGGTGGGAGGGCGTCCGGACCGTCCCGTCCCGCACGCTGGACATCCCCCGCATCGCCGGCTGCAACGGGTACATCGAGTGCCGGGTGCGCGACACCCACGACGGCGGTGACCACTCCATCTTCGTGGCCGAGGTGGTCGACGTGGAACCGGCGCTCGACGCGCAGCCTCTCGTCTTCTGGAAGCGCAGCTACCGGACCGTCACACCCGAATGACTCGCGACGGGGGCCCGGCTCCCGCGAGAGGTGGGAGCCGGGCCGGCCTCTTCGCTCGCTACGCCAGGGCGGCGAGGATCCGCAGGTAGTGGTCCCGTGTCCGGGGTCGGGCCAGCAGACCCCGCAGCTCCAGCACCTCGCGCCGGCGCCACTCCGGGTCCGGACCCTGGAGAGCCCCCGAGATCCGGCCCGCGGTCCAGTTGAGCCAGGCTGCGATATCCGCGACGAAGCTCCCGAGCGTCAGCGTCGGCACGTAACCGGAGACCGACCGGTAGCCGTCCACCAGGGCCCGGACGGCCCGCTCGTCCGGTGCGCCATCGGGCGCGACGGACCACGAACTCAGCACGGACGCGAGCTCCATGCTCCGCAGGAACGAACCTGAGAAGTCCCAGTGCGTGACGGCGAGCGAGTCGCCGCACGTCCGGACGGACAGGTCGCAGATGCACAGGATCGGCTCCTCGTCCGTCTGTGGCGTCTCGATCGCGGTCAGGTCGACGATGTGGACCAACGCGTCGTCGAGAGCCGTCGCCCACTCGGCTCCCGAGGCGCGCACGGTGTCGGCGATGCGGTGCCACTGGTCCGGCGTCCGACGCTGTGTCAGCCACGGGTTGACCGGACCGGTGGCCGGCAGCGCCGTAGAGTGCAGGGTCCCCAGGATGCGCCCGACGCCGCGCGCGACCTCCTCGGACGCGGGCTTCACGGGCTCGGGCCCCACGTCGAGCCACACGTCCGCGCACCAACGCTTGCCCTGGACGCTCTCGACGAGGCTCCCGCCTGGGCTGCGTACGGGGACGGGAGCGACCATCCCGCGCGCGATGGCGGCCTCCCGCAGACGGGCGGCGTCCTCGAGCATCTGCGGGGTGATCCAGTCGAGGATCGTCCGGACCCTCCAAGTGCCGGCGTCCGTCTGTAGCTTCCAGTCCTCCCCGGTCTGCGACCACGCGAGCTGCGACATGGGGGCGACGGGGGTGCCGAGCCCGAACGCCTCAGCGAGCTCGGCTCCCAACTGCTGGTCGACGCTCGCGTCCGCGGCCCGGCGCCGCTCGACCTCGGCCTTGAGCTCCGTCCACGACCGGAAGCCGTAGCGTTCGGCGAGCGTCCGCTGCGCGTCGCTCAGCGTCACCGACGCGTCGTTCTCCCGCAGCACGGCGAGCAGGTCCTTCGCCTCCCGGCGAAGGAAGTCGAGACTCGGGGTCTCGGGCAGGATCTTCATCGCACACCTCGCTCTCGCCCCGGACCCGCGCGGGCTCCTCTGAGAGCTCGGTGATGCCGATGCTCGTCCGTCACTCCGGGGGTGGCTTCGAGCCTTCCGGCGGGTCGCGGCGCGGCCCCTCCCGCGCTGGAGCGAAGATAACAACGCCCCCTAACGCGGTCAACGTCAGAGGCGTGGGGTGCGTCCCAGGTCCGGACGAGGGCTCCCCTCCGCGACGACGCCGCCGCACACCACGACATCGGCCAGGTTGGCTCCCGCCTCGTAGCCGAGCGACAGGTGGGAGTCGGACGCGAGGATCACCAGGTCCGCGCGGGAGCCGGGGATGAGGCGGCCGATGTCCGGACGCCGGAGCGAAGCCGCCGCCCCCGCGGTGGCGGCCGCGAGCGCCTGGGTCGGGTCCATCCCGATGGTCCGGACCGCGATCGCGATCGCGAGCTGGAGGTGGGCGTCCGGCGCCATCCCCGGGTTCAGGTCGGACCCGAGCGCGAGCGTCATCCCGGCTTCCCGCATCATCCGGGCGTCCGGGAACCGTCCCAGAGACAGCGCCGTCACCGGGCAGAGCACACCCGTGACCCCGGCTGCAGCCATCGCGGAAGCCTGCTCCGGCAACACGAACAGCAGGTGGTCGGCGGACGCCGCTGCGAGCTCGCAAGCCAGCTCGACCCCGCCCGAGTCGGCGAGCTCGTTCGCGTGGATCCGCACCTCGAGCCCGTGCTCCCGCCCAGCCCGAAGGACCCGGCGTGACTGCTCCGCCGTGAAGGCACCCTGGTCGCAGAAGACGTCGACCCAGCGGGCGAGCGGCGCGCAGACCGGCGTCATCTCCTCGGCGACCCCCTCTACGAACGCGTCGGGGTCCGTGCCGGGGGGCACCGCGTGGGCGCCGCAGAAGGTGATCTCGAGGTTCACCGGGTGGCGGCGATCCGCCTCCGCGAGCAGCTGGAGGAGGCGGCGCTCACCCTCGGTCGTCAGCGCGTAGCCGGACTTGGCCTCGACCGTCGTGGTCCCGTGCGCCAGCAGGTGATCGAGCCGGCGAAGGACGCCCTCCAAGAGATCGTCGTCGGTCGCCGCGTTCGTCGCGTCGACGGTCGTGAGGATGCCGCCTGCCTCGTAGGGACGGCCGGACGCGCGGGCGGCGAACTCCTCACGCCGTTCTCCCGCGAAGACGAGGTGTGTGTGCGCGTCCACGAGCCCGGGGACCACCGCTCGGCCGGCCGCGTCGAGCTCCTCGAGCGCAACGGGAGCCTCGCCGTCCGGACCGACCCATGTCACGCGCCCGTCCGTGATCGCAACCGCCCCGCTCTCGACGACGCCACAGGACGGATCGCAAGTCACGACCTCGGAGCAGTTGCGGACGACGAGGTCAGTCACGCGGCGTGGGGGACATGGGGAGGTCCACCCCCTGCTCGGACGCCGTCTCGATCGCCGTCCGGTACCCGGCGTCCGCGTGCCGGGCCACCCCGATGCCCGGGTCGTTCGTGAGGACGCGCTCGATCCGGACCTCCGCGTCGGCGGTGCCGTCGCAGACGACCTGGGCTCCCGCGTGTATCGAGTTGCCTATCCCGACCCCGCCTCCGTGGTGGACCGCGACCCAGGACGCCCCCGAGGCGGTGTTGAGCAGCGCGTTCAGGACGGGCCAGTCGGCTATAGCGTCGGACCCGTCGGCCATCGCCTCCGTCTCCCGCCACGGGGAGGCGACGCTGCCTGTATCGAGGTGGTCGCGCCCGATGACGACGGGAGCCTTCAGCTCCCCGGACGCCACCAGCTCGTTGAACCGCAGGCCCGCCCGGTGGCGCTGTCCGAGCGCGAGCCAGCAGATCCGGGCCGGGAGCCCCTGGAAGGCCACCCGCTCCCGGGCCAGGCGCAGCCAACGCTGGAGCGCCTCGTCGTCCGGGAACTCCTCGGCCACCGCCCGATCGGTCGCCGCGATGTCCTCCGCGTCGCCGGAGAGGGCGACCCAGCGGAACGGCCCCGAACCCCGCGCGAACAGGGGCCGGATGTAGGCCGGGACGAAGCCGGGGTAGGAGAACGCGTCGGGGTAGCCGGCCGCGGCCGCCTCGCCCCGGAGGTTGTTGCCGTAGTCGAAGACCTCGGCTCCCGCGCGCTGGAACCCGACCATGGCATCCACGTGGGAGACGATCGACTCGGCCGCCTCCTTCAGGTAGCGGTCCGGGTCGTCCTGGCGGAGGTGGGCGGCGTCGCCCGGGTCGTGCCCCCGCGGGACGTAGCCGCTCAGCGGGTCGTGCGCGGCGGTCTGGTCGGTCACGATGTCGACCTCCAAGCCGCGTGCGAGCAGGAGGGGGTAGATGTCGGCGGCGTTGCCGGGGACACCTATCGAGAGCGCGCGTCCATCTCGCTTCGCGGCCAGAGCGGCGTGGACGGCCTCGTCGAGGTCGTCGATCCGCTCGTCGAGGTACCGGTGCTCGATCCGGCGGTCGATCCGGTCGGGGTCGACCTCGATGCAGAGGGCGACGCCTTCGTTCATCGTCACCGCGAGCGGTTGCGCGCCCCCCATCCCGCCGAGCCCGGCGGTCAGGACCAGCCGGCCGCGCAGCGAACCGCCGAAGCGGAGCTCGGCTATGGCCGCGAACGTCTGGTAGGTGCCCTGGAGGATCCCCTGCGTGCCGATGTATATCCACGACCCGGCCGTCATCTGGCCGTACATCGTCAACCCCTCGGCCTCCAGCCGCCGGAACTCCTCCCAGGTCGCCCAGCGCGGGACGAGGAGGGAGTTGGCGATCAGGACGCGGGGGGCCATCTCATGCGTCCGGAAGACCCCCACGGGCTTGCCCGACCCGACGAGCAGCGTCTCGTCCGGGGCCAGCCGCCGCAGCGTCGCGCATATCGCCTCGAACGCCTCCCACGAGCGAGCGGCGCGTCCGGTGCCGCCGTAGACGACGAGATCCTCCGGCCGCTCGGCGACGTCCGGATCGAGGTTGTTCTCCAGGCAGCGGAGCGCGGCCTCCGCCTGCCACGTCCGGCATCTCAGCTCGGGCCCGCGGGCGGCGCGCACCACTCGGCTCATCGCAGCCCCCCGATCGCGGCGGCCGCGGCGTCGGCGAGGCGTCCGGACTCGACGAGCTCGGTGGCGAGCTCCTCGATGTCCGTGCCTATCACCCGGTCGTCGGTCAGCGGGGCGCAGTGCTCGCGGACGACAGCGAGCGCGGCCGCCGTCCCGGGGGCGGGGTCGGGCTCCCGGAGCTCGAGCGACTGGGCCGCGCACATCGCCTCGATGGCCATGATCCTGGAGAGGTTCGCGATGACGCGGCGCAGCTTGATCGCCGCGTTCCACCCCATCGCGACGTGGTCCTCCTTCGTCCCGGACGTGGGGATCGTGTCGACGGTTGCCGGCGACGCGAGGAGGCGGTTCTCGGCGACCAGGGCCGCCTGCGTGTACTGGGCGAGCATGAACCCCGAGCCCAGTCCCGGACGTTCGGTGAGGAACGGCGGGAGACCCTCGGAGTGCGTCGGGTCGAGCATCCGGTCCGACCTGCGCTCGCTGATGCTCCCGAGCTCGGCCAGGGCCTGGGCGAGGAAGTCGAGGGCGAACCCGAGCGGCTCCCCGTGGAAGTTCCCGTTCGTCAGCACCTCCCCGGTCTCGGAGAAGACGAGGGGGTTGTCCGCCACCGAGGCGAGCTCACGCTCGAAGACGCCGCGCGCGTAGGAGATCACGTCCCGGCACGCGCCGTGCACCTGCGGGGCGCACCGGAGGGAGTAGGCATCCTGAACGGCGTGGTCGGAGTGGCGGTGCGACTCCACGATCGGGGATCCGGCGAGCAGGCGGCGCAGGTTCTCCGCCGAGAGCTGCTGTCCGGGATGGGGGCGGAGAGCGTGCAGGCGGGGGTCGAAGGGCCGGTCCGTCCCGTGCAGCCCCTCTATGGTCATCGCGCAGACGACGTCGGCCGTCCGGGCCAGCGTCTCGGCGTCGGTCAGCGCCAGGCACCCGATGGCGAGCATCCCCTCCGTGCCGTTCACGAGCGCGAGCCCCTCCTTGTAGGAGAGCTCGATCGGCTCGAGCCCGGCGAGCCCCATGGCCTCCGCGCCCCGCATGCGCCGGCCGTGCACGACCGCCTCGCCCTCGCCGACCAGGGGGAGCGCGAGGTGCGCGAGCTGGGCCAGGTCGCCGGACGACCCGACCGAACCCTGCTCGGGGACGACGGGGTGCACCTTGCGGTTCAGCATCTCGACCAGTCCCTCGGCGACGAGCGGACGGACCCCGGAGTAGCCGGTGGCGAGGGTCCGGGCGCGCAGCAACAGCATGGCCCGGACCACCTCGACCTCCAGGGGCTTCCCCACACCGGCCGCGTGCGACCGGACCAGCGAGAGCTGCATCGCCTCGAGCTCATCGTCGGGGACGCGGACATCGGATAGCGCCCCGAAGCCGGTCGTGATCCCGTACTCGACGCGTCCCTCCCGGACCGCGTCCTCGACCACGGCCCGGGACCGCAGCATCAGCTCGACGCTTCGGGGTGTCAGCCGGACCGGGGCTCCCTCGCGGGCCACCGCCACGACGTCCTCCACGCGCAGAGGACCTCCGTCGATCTCGACGACGCGGTCGATCACCGCGTGGCCACCCCGGCCAGGAACGCGAGCAGCACCTGAGCCGCGAGCCGGACCGTCACCTGTTCGACGTCGCGGGTCGGGTCGACCTCCACGATGTCCATCGCGACGACCGACGGATGGGCGCCGAACCGGAACGCCGCGTCGATCACGTCCCCGGGCATCAGCCCCCCGGAGAGGGCAGCCGGGCAACCGGGGGCCAGGGCGCGGTCCACCACGTCGAGGTCCATGTCCACGTAGACGGCCCTGTCCCCGGCCGCGTCCAGTGCGCGGTCCACGAAGGTCCGTAGACCGTGCTCCCGCACCGCGTCGACCCGGACGACGTTGATGCCGGCCTGGTCGGCGAGCTCCGAGTGCGCCCTGGCGTTGCCCTGGTCGGCGATGCCGATCTGCCAGACCCGGTCCCCGGGCAGTCCGCCGTCGAGGAGCATCCGGACCGGGGACCCGTTGGACAGCCCCGCCCGCAGGTCGTGGTGGGCGTCCAGCGTCACGAGCATCGAGGCGTCCAGCCCCTTGAACGCTGGACGGGTGATCGAGTTGTCACCTCCGATGAGGGCGACAGGACGTCCTCGCAGGGCCGAGCACGCCTCCCCGACGGCCTCCAGCGCCTCGATGGGCTCCAGGCCTCGCAGCCGGACGTCCCCCACGTCGACCGCGTCCAGCTCGGACAGGTCGACCCCGCGGCCGGCGTGCCAGGTGGGCAGCCGCCACAGCGCGTCGCGTACGGCCTGCGGGGTGAGCTCGCACGACGCTCCGGACAGCGAGAGGGCCGAGAACGGCACCCCGAGCACGCGGACGTCCGGGTCAGAGGGCTCCCGCTGCAGCCACTCGGCGGCCCGCAGGAAGTCGGGGTCGGGCTGGGACGGGGGGTCGTGGTAGACCGCCGGGACCAGCGACCGGCTCGTCGGAGGCGTCGGCGGCACCATCGCGCCCAGCCTACGCGACCGCGTCGCAGGGACGCGCCCGTCACCCGGGCGGCGCGCCCTCCTCGGTCTGCGGCACCTCCGGCTGCTCCGCGGCGGCGGGCGGCACCGTCTCCGTGGGCGCCTGGCCGGTCGCGGGTCGGGGCGAAGGCAGCACCACGATCGCGGGACACTCGTCGATCTCTGTGAGCGCGGTCGACCGACGGGGGTAGATGTTGTCCTCCTGCGGTGCGGGCACGTTGACGATCGGCCGACCGGACTGGTCGAACAGCAGGACATCGCTCAGCGGCGTCCCGTCGGATGCGTGGGGGCAGATGTTCGAGATCTCCGAGCCATCCCGATGCCGCAGGTGCTCGTCCTGGTACGCCCAGGCGGGCTCCGCGTACACCTCTCTGTACCTCACCGACTGGGTCACGAAGAAGCTCGACAGGAGCACGGCGCCGGACGCGACGATCGACATCTTCCGCCACGTCCCACCTGTCCCGGCCCGGCGCCCCAGGGCCACCGATGCCCACGCCAAGCCGACCACGGACGCCAGACCGACCAGCCGGCTCCCGCCGAGCGCCGGTATCGGCACGTCACGTCGATGGAGATGGCCCTGCTGCATCGCGGTCAGGACCATGGCGGCCAGCCATCCCCTCAGGAGCCACCAGCCCGGACGCAGCTCGGTCGCGAACGCGCGCAGGGGCTGGATGCTCTCGCCCTCCCAGAGTTCGGCGGCGGCGCGGTAGGGCCGCGAACGGGCGACCCGGGCGCTGAGCGCCTCGAGGCGAGGACGACGCGATCGCTGCGGGAGCCCGGCCGAGGCCCGGAGCTCGGCAGCGTATGCGTCCGGGTCGCCCAGCCTCTCGCGCAGGGAGCCGTCCTCCTCGGCCGCCACCTCCCGCAGGTGGTCCTCCAGATCCTCGACGAGCTCCTCGCGCTCCTCCGTCCCCAGGTCCGACAGGTGGGTCCGCACCTCTGAGAGGTACTGCTTCACCTCGGCATCGCTCGCGACCCTGTTCATGCCACCTTCCTCCCAGATCCCACGAGTGCGTCCACTGCATCGGCGAACGCGGACCACTGCTTCGTCGCGTCCTCGAGCAGGTCGCGTCCGGACTGGTTCAGCCCGTAGTACTTGCGGTGCGGACCCTCCTCGGAGGGCACCACGTAGGAGGTGAGACGGCCCTGGGCGTACAGCCGCCTCAGGGTGCCGTAGACCGACGCGTCGCCCACGTCCTCCAACCCCGACGCCCGTAGACGCCGGACCACGTCGTAACCGTATCCGTCCTGGGGGGCGAGGACCGCCAGGACCGCCAGGTCGAGGACCCCCTTCAGGAGCTGGCTCGTGTCCATCGCTTCTCTCCTTCCCGTACTACTGTGCATACGATACTAGTCGGCCCGGAAGATGTCGAGCCTCCAGGGCCAGGGGCTTCAGTCGGGCCGTTCGGGGCCGACTCCATCAAGAGCGGATCGATCCAGGAGGGGTTCGATGGGCGCCTTGCAGATGCATCCACGGTTCCCGGAGCGCGAGCAGCGCGACCGGGCGCAGCGCGCCTTCGAGATCTTCGCGTCCGACATCTGCTCGCAGCAGGGCCGGACGTGGGACGAGATCTCAGAGGAGCTCAGGTCCAGCGGTATCGCCCCCCGGGCGGTCCCGGCGGTGATCGAGCGGGGCTGGGTGGCGGTCGACCCCGACCCCGTCCGGTTGACGCTCGGGGAGCACCCGGCGCACCGGGGAGGACTGCTGATCCCTCGTGGGACGCTCCGGCTGGTCGAACGGTTCGTGGGCAGCCTGTCACACCCGGCCGGCGGACGGGGCACGCCATCGCGGCGCCTTCACCCGTTGGCGTGGGTCAGGTCACGCGGCCACCGCGAGGGCCGGTCAGCCTGAGACGGACGAGCCCAGGCACGGACGGATATTCCTATCGGAGGGCACGGCGAGCCGTGTACCTGGTATCGGGACGGTGTTCGTAGGGATGGCGCATGCAGACGATCTGGCCGCGATCATCAGGTCGTCGCACGATGCGATCTACGGCAAGGACCGCGACGGCGTCATCACGACGTGGAACATCGGCGCCGAGCAGATGTACGGCTACACCGCCGCCGAGGCGGTCGGGCAGCCCGTATCGATCCTGATCCCACCGCACCGCCGGGGCGAGGAGAAGGACATCCTGCGCCGGATCCTCGACGGTGAGCGCATCGAGCACTACGAGACCGAGCGACTGCGGAAGGACGGGTCGCTCATCCGGGTCTCGCTGTCGATCTCGCCGATCGAGGACGCCAACGAGGAGCGCGTGGGGGCTTCCGTCATAGCGCGCGACGTCACCCGGCGATACGACGAGTCCTCGATGTTCCGCGCACTGCTCGAGTCTGCGCCCGACGCGATGGTGATCGCCGGCACGGACGGACGGATAGCCATCGTGAACCGCCAGACGGAGCAGATCTTCGGGTACGACCGGGATCGACTCGTGGGCGAGCATATCGAGGTGCTCGTCCCCCCTCGATTCAGGTCGAGGCACGCCCACCATCGGGCAGGGTTCTTCCTCGACCCGCAGGTGCGCCCGATGGGTCCAGAGCTCGAGCTGTACGGGGTCCGCAGCGACGGGACGGAGTTCCCCGTCGAGATCAGCCTCAGCCCCATCGCGACCGAACGCGGGCTGCTGGTCGCGGCGGCCGTCCGCGACGTCAGCGAACGGAAGGGCGCGGAGGACCGGTTCCGGAGGTTCCTCGAGTTCGCCCCGGACCCGATCGTGATCCTGGACGGCGAGCAGGTCATCGTCGAGGCCAACTCGCAGGTGAAGCAGGTCTTCGGGTACGGGAGGGAGGAGCTCGTGGGGCGGTCGATCGAGACCCTGCTCCCTGAACGGTTCCACGGACAGCGGTTCACCCAGCCGGACGGGTCGGCTGCGGCGGGAGAGCTCCAGCGCATCGGCCAGGCGACCGGTCTCTGCGGTCGACGGAAGGACGGCAGCGAGTTCCCGGTGGACATCAGCTTCGCCCCCCTCGAGACTCACGAGGGGACGCTCGTCTCGGCCGCGATCCGCGACGTGTCCGAGCGCAAGCGCGCCGAGGACCACGCGCGAAGGCTCGAGGAGATGTCCGCACGTCGGCGCCAGGCGCTCGAGCTGAACGACGAGATCCTCCAAGGCCTCACCGTCGCCCTGTGGGCGCAGTCGCTGCACCGCCACGAGGAGGCCCGCGAGGCCATCGAGAGGACGATGACGGCGGCCCAGTCGATCATCACCCAGATGCTGGTCGAGGAGAAGGAGGACCGCCCGATCGAGGGGGGCGACCTCGTCCGGGAGCGGAAGGCCGACGTGCTCCGCAGGTCGCCGGAAGGCGCCTAGCCGCCGAACCCCAGGATCATCTCCCTCACGAGGACCGCAGCGCTGACCTGCGTGACCCCGGAGGGGTCGAGCGGCGGGGCCACCTCCACCACGTCGAAGGCGACCACCTGCGAGATCGTCGAGAGCGCGTCGAGCAGCTCCCCGAGCCGGGGTCCATCGGGCTCCGGGTTGCCGACCCCCGGCGCGACGGACGGGTCAAGGACGTCGATATCGACGGTGACGTAGACGGGGCCGTCGGGATCGGTGACGTCCAGGGAGCGCGGATGATCGCGCAGGAGCCCACGGGCGTCCGCCCACTCCTCGCGGGAGCCGGACCGCACCCCGACGACCGAGCACGCGACACCCGCGTCGGTGATGCGCCGGAACGTGCACGCGTGCTCCCCAGGGTAGGTCGCCCGCAGATCGAGGTGAGCGTCGAATCCGACCACGCTGAGGCCCGGACAGCGCCTCGCGACCGATGCGACGAGCGGTGGCGTGATCGAATGGTCCCCGCCCAGGGAGACCAGGAGGGGCCGGGCTCCCTCGGCCCATGCCCCGGCGACGAACGCCTCGGCGTCGGAGGGGTCCCCCACGTCGACGATGTCCAGATCCTCGAGGTCGCGGCCGAGCCGCGGGCTGAAGGACTCGATCGAGTCGGAGAACGTCCGGATGCCGGCCGGTCCCGAGGCGGCTCCCGACCTGAAGCTCACCGAGTCGTCGACCGGGAACCCCGCTATGACGACGTCCGCCGCGGCCGAGGAGGCGTCCGCCCGGCGGGCGGACAGGAACACGTCCCTCACGCGCGACCCTCGGCGACCGCTTCGTCCACCGCGTCGCGGACGTAGGCGGGTAGGGCGAAGGCGGCCCGGTGGAGCTCCGGCGTGTAGCAGCGTGTCGCGATGCCACGGCCACCCAGGCGCGCGCTCACCTGCTCGGGGGACGTGTGGGAGACGGGGGTGCCATGGGTCCCGCAGGTGAACGACCAGACGACGCCCGGGTACGTGGGGACCGCCCCGAGGTAGACCTCCGTCGTCTCGAACACCGAGGACATGTTGCGGACCCCGACCCTCATCTCGTCGGATTGGTAGAGCGGGTTGCTCGTCTGCTGGACGATGACCCCGCCGGGACGAAGCGCCCGGCTGCAGGACTCGAAGAACCCGACCGAGGACAGGACCGCGGCCGGACCGAACGGGTCGGTCGAATCCACGACGATCGCGTCGAACGATCCCGGGTTCTCCTCCACGTACGCCGCGCCGTCCGCGAAGACGATGTCCGCCCTCGGGTCGTCGAGGGCGCCCGCGGAGACGCTGGGTAGGAGCTCGCGGCTCACGCGCGTGACCGCTTCGTCGATGTCGCATTGGACGACCCGCTCCGGGCCGTGCTCGAGCGCCCGTCGGAGCGCACCGCCGTCGCCGCCCCCCACGATGAGCACATGGCGCACCTGCCCGAGCGACGCGAGAGCCGGGTGGACGAGCATCTCGTGGTAGTGGAACTCGTCGTGCTCGGTCGTCTGGACGAATCCGTCGAGCAGGAGCATCCGGCCGAAGTAGGGGTGCTCCCAGACCTCGAGCTGTTGGTACGGCGTCTGCTCGCGGTGCAGGAGGTTCCCCGTGTAGACCCAGTCGTACCCGCCGGTGACGCTCTCCCCGTAGGTGCGGACGCCGTCGCCGGCGTACCGCTCGCTCACGACACGCGAGCTGGGACCGGCTTCGGGGTCATGCCCCCGACGATGCCACGACGGATCTCTGTCACCTGCACCCGGCCCGGCAGCAGGTACCGGCTGAGCGCGTCGACCCCGGCCTGCACATCCGCCTCCAGGTTGCAGGTGAAGATGTCCACGGCGGCGTACCCGTACTCGGGCCACGTGTGCACGGCGATGTGTGACTCGGCGATGATGGCCACGCCCGTCACTCCGTGCACGGGGAACTCGACGACGCGGACGTCAAGGAGGGTCCCGTCGATGGCCCGCACGGCCTCTTTCAGGGCCTGCTCCAACGCCTCGGCCGAGTTGATGTTGCTCGCGTCCCACATCTCGACTATGAGATGCCGACCCAGTGCCTTCATCCGCGTCACCTCCCTCCCGTGTTCACGGGTTCCGGATCCAACATCATCGCGACGGCGACCGCGCTCCCGAGCCGGTCGACCTTGTGCTCCCCGGTCACGAAGCGGACGTCGTCGAGCGTCCAGCCGCGCCGGGCGAACCCCTCTTCCACCATCGCCTGGACGACCCGCTCCGCGTCGTCGCCCGGCCCCCGGTGGCTGTACTCCATCAGCACCCCGCCCTCGGCCCCTATCCCTGCCCCGATGCAGGCGGAGATGATCTCGCCGGCGACGTTGGACGTGATGTGGGCGTACACGGTGGGGACGATCGTCCCGACGGGGAGGTCGGGCTTCGGTCCGAAGCGGCACCCCTTCGGCACGATCGAAGAGACCCTGATCAGGTTCGCGTTGTGTGCCCCCGCTTCGAGCAGCGCGTTGTCGAACGCGTTGAGTGGGGTGCGGCCCTCGGATGCGCCGGACGCGAGGTGGATGAGGCGCGGCACGTAGATCATCGGGCCGAGGGGAGGTCGTGGGGGACGGTGCGGGGGGAGAGAGCGGAGAGCGTTCCGCGGAAC
>DATLFR010000140.1 GCA_035540895.1 Actinomycetota bacterium
TCCCCGCCGGGCGAGCATCTCCACCACCCCCGCCACCACCAGCACGAGGGCGAAATGCGCTCCCGCGAGGCTGGCGGCGAACGCGAGGACGGCGATCACCCACAGGCTCGAGCCGGTCAGGGCGTGGCGGCCGATGACGGCGGCGCCGCGCACGACGAGGGCGATCACGGCCGCCTGCATCCCGGCGAACGCGCCCTGCACCCCGTCGAGCCGCAGCCCGAACCGCACGTACGCCCACGACAGGGCGAGCATGAGCAGGAAGCCCGGGAGCATGAACCCGAGCCCGGCCAGCACACCCCCGGTCCGCCCGCCGGCGAGGTGACCGAACCAGACGCAAAGCTCGTGTGCCTCGGGGCCGGGCAGGGCCTGGTACACGGCAAGCACGCGGTTGAAACGCTCGCGGTCGACCCAGCGCTCCTCTTCGACGAGCTCCTGGCGGATCATCGCGATCTGCGCGACCGGCCCGCCCCAGGCCAGCGCTCCGAACCGCAGGAACCGCAGGAAGAGGCGAGGGAGCGGCTCGCTCGGGCGGTCAGGGGTCACGGCGCGCATCGTCCCGGCCGGCCGGCGCACGGTCAAGCCGCCGTAGGATACGCGCGTGTCGCGGGAGCAGCCGCCGGTCGGGGAGGAGACATCCCTCGAGGTCGAGGTGACCGAGGAGATGCTGGTGAACCTCGCCGGCCGTCGCATCCACCCGCTCTACTCGACGGTCTCGATGGTCGAGCACATGGAGGTCGTGTCGCGGATGCTGATCGAACCGCACTTCGCCGAGGGCGAGGATGCGACGGGGTACGCGGTCTCGGTGGTCCACGAGCGGCCGGCCCGCGTCGGCGATCGCCTCCGGGTCACGGCCCGCCTCACGAAGATCGACGAGCGGGAGGCCGAGACGGTGGCGGTGGTCGAAGGTCCCGCCGGCCGGATCGGGATCGGAACCCTCGTCCAGCGATACATCCGAGCCGGCCTGTTCACGGAAGGGAGCGGCTGATGACCTACGAGCAGATCACGGCGACGCGGGAGGCGGGCGTCCTGTGGCTCCGGATGAACCGTCCGGACAAGCTGAACGCCCTCACCACGACGATGAGCCACGAGCTGGAGGACGCCGTCCGTGGAGCCGGCTCGGACGACGAGGTCCGGTGCGTCGTGCTGACCGGCGAGGGCCGCGGCTTCTGCGCGGGTCAGGATCTCGCGGAGGTCAGCGGGGAGGACCGCCCCGACATCGCCGAGCACCTCGCCGACACGTACCACCGCCTCGTCCCCACGATGATCGCGCTTCCGAAGCCGATCGTCGCAGCGATCAACGGCGTGGCCGCCGGCGCGGGGCTGTCGCTGGCCCTCGCCTGCGACGTGCGTCTGGCGAGCGACGCCGCCCGGTTCACGCAGGCGTTCGTGAAGATCGGTCTGATCCCCGACTCCGGCGGCACGCACCTCCTGCCGAGGGTCGTCGGCTACGCGAAGGCGCTCGAGCTGTCGATCACCGGGGACCTGATCGATGCCGCCGAGGCGCACCGCATCGGCCTCGTGAACCGGGTCATCGGGGCGGAGGGGTTCGCGGACGAGGTGCGGACGTACGCCGAGCGGCTGTCCGCGATGCCGACCCTCGCGATCGGCGAGACGAAGAAGCTGATGCTCGAGGCGCTCACCCTCGGCCTCCCTGAAGCACTGTCGCGCGAGGCCGCCGCCCAGTCGCGCATGGGCAAGACCGACGACCACCAGGAGGGCCTCCGAGCCTTCTCGGAGAAGCGCGACCCGGACTTCCGCGGGAAGTAGCTCCCTCTTGCCCTGGTTGGTCCGCTAGACGTAGGCTGACCCGGTCCGCGACAACGGGAGGGAGCCTCATGAAGCGCCTCGTGCCTGTCCTGCTGGTCTTCGCTATCGCACCCGCCGCCTTGGCTGCGCCGCGTGGAGCGAACTTCGGCACCCACCTGGGTGGAGACGAAGAAGTCCCCGCTCGCGCGACGCTCGCGCAGGGACAGGCGACCTTCCACCTCAACGCCGACGGATCTGCGCTGAGCTACCGGCTCATCGCGTCGAACATCGAGAACGTCGTCGCCTCCCACATCCACCTCGGCCCCCAGGGAGAGAACGGCCCGGTCGTGGCCTTCCTGTACGGGAACGTTCCTGCCGGCGGCGGGCGGACCGACGGCGTCCTCGCGACCGGAACGCTGACGGACGCCAACCTCGTCGGGCCACTGGCGGGACACACGCTGTCGGCGCTCGTGGATGCGATCCGCGATGGCAACGCGTATGTGAACGTCCACACGAACGACGGCGTCGCTCCCACGAACACCGGGCCCGGCGACTTCCCGGGCGGCGAGATCCGCGGCCAGATCGAGGTCCACGGGAGAGCGTGACCGCTGACGACCTGCTGATGTTCAGCCGGTGACGGGATCCGGGATGGTGCACCTGTCACCGGCGGTGGATCCCGAGACGACCCTCGGCATCTCGAGCGCCGTCCTCGTGGTCGCCATCGTCTTCCCGGCGCTCTAGCCGGCGAAGTTCACGTCGTCTTCGGTGAGTCGCGCCGGCGGCGAGGTGGGAGGGTCGCCTCCACCACCGTTCCCGCCCAGGACCCGATAGCTCGACGGCTCGTAGTCGAAGCCAAGGCCGGGGCCGCCGCCGGGGCTCCGGCAGAGGGCGCGCAGCGGGTACTCCCCCGGGTCCAACCCAGCGGGGATGACGAACTGGCCGCTCCAGTCGCCCTCGTCGTCGGCCATGTACGTCTGCTGGACGCGCGGGTCGAACGGGTCGCCGTTCTCCTGGAAGAGCTCGACCACGGCCTCACCGGGTACGAGCTGGTCGCCCGGGTTGACGCGGCAGAGCGTTCCGGACACCTGGATCGTGTTGGGTGACGGACCCTCGCCGGGGCTCCGCTCCCAGGTTGGCTCTTGGCCCCCGGCGAAACCGGGGGCGGCGCTCGTCGCCAGGAGGAGCAGGAGCGCGAGGACGATCGGGCGGCGAGGCACGGGTGATCCCTCCTTGTTCTTCGACTGGGCCTGGAGGGGAAGTTCTGCGAATCTAGCAGGGGCCGGACGGAACACGCAACCTCGCCACGGCGGAGGTCGCGTACCATGGCGCGCGATGGGCAAGCACCGGCCGACCCGGCCTCCCGGCCCCCGACAGGTCCCGCGGCTCGCGCTCTCACCGCGGGTCATCGGGACCCTCGTCGCCCTGACGCTTGTGGCCGGAGCGACCGACGTCTGGATGCAGCGCCGTGCCAGGCAGGCGAGCGGCGCCGTATCCCCCGCCCGCGCCGCGACCGCGCCCGAGACGCGCACGGCGGTCGCGCCGCCCGTGCAGGAACAGCCGGTGAGCCTGGTGGCCGAATCGACCGTCCCGCTCGTTCGGGTCCACGGCTCCCCCGAGGGGAAGCTCACGCACCGGCTCGCGCACCCGACCGAGAACGGCGTTCCGCTCGTGTTCCTCGTCCAGCGGCAGGATGACGGCTGGCTGAAGGTCTACCTTCCGGTCCGGCCCAACGGGAGCACGGGCTGGATCCGAGAGCGCGACGTCGAGCTGACCCAGCACAGCTACCGCATCGTCGTGCGGCTCAAGGATCATCGGCTCCTCGCGTTCGAGGGCGGCGGCGAGCAGGGGCGGCTGATCCTCGCGGCCGACGTCGGCGTGGGAACGGCGAACACGCCGACGCCCGGCGGGACCTACTACATCAAGGAGCTCCTGCGGCCCCGCGATCCGAACAGCGTCTACGGGAAGTACGCCTACGGGCTGTCGGGGTTCTCGAACGTCCTCCAGACGTTCCGCGGCGGGCCCGGGGTCATCGGGATCCACGGCACGAACGACCCCTCGAGCATCGGGAGGGACGTCAGCGCCGGCTGCATCCGGATGCGGAACCGCGACATCGCGAAGCTCGTCAAGATCCTCCCGCTCGGCACCCCGGTGGAGATCCAGGAGTGAGGCGACTCCTCCTGGTCGCCGCGCTCGTCGCGGCCGGGTGCACGCGCGCGGACACACCCGAAGCGACCCCGACCGCGTCGCCCGAGCCGCTCCCGCCCAACAACCTCTCCGCCATGCAGGCCCTCTTCGGCCCCGACCTCGAGCGGTTGGGCCTCCGGTTGACGCGCACCGCGCTGATCGACACGTCCGAGGGCCGGTACAGCCCCTCCCCGGAGGGCAAGCACCTCGCGATGTACGCGGAGCCCATCGAGCCGTACACGAGCGAGCGGTACGCGAGGAACATCGTCCCGCTGACGAAGATCTTCGTCCCGACGGTGTTCGAGCGCTGGTCGGAGCTCGAGTCGTTCGACATCTGCCAGGAGCCGATCGCCTCCGACGAGCCGGAGCCACCGCCGGTGAGCCAGGTCAACCTGACGCGCGAGCAGGCCCAGGAGATGGACTGGGCGAACCTGACCCTCGAGGGCCTGATCCGGGCGGCGATCGACGAGCCGTCGGAGGAACTCCGGGTGCTGATCAGCCGCAGGGTCCAGCGCTCCTCGACCTGGCGATCCGCGTACCGCGCCGTCGCGGGAGACGGGGCGGCGGGATCGACCGGCCGCCCGGGCTACTAGTACTAGCCCGTGAAGGTCGGCTCGAGCTCTACCGGGCGGTCCGGCCGGCGCTGCGCGATCACCGTGTAGGAACGCGGCTCGTACTCGAAGATGAACTCCTCGCCCTGCCCGAGGACGGAGAGGCCCGCCGCGAAGGGGCCGCCGTTCAGCTCTCTCTCACAGATGGCGTACAGGGGGTACTCTCCCGGCTCCAGCCCAGCGGGGATCGGGAAGAGGCCGAGCGCCGCGCTGCGCCCTGCCCCCCAGTCGCCCTCGGCATCCGCCTCGTACTCGTGCACCACCGGAGGGTCCAGCGGATCGTGTGGCGCCTCGCGCTCCCGCAGCTCGACGCGGACGGTTCCCGGGACGAAGATCGGCTCGATCGGCTCGCCACCAGCGAGCAGGGAGCCGGCGAAGATCTCCTCGCCGCACTCTCCCCCCTCTTCGTTCCCCACGACATGCGACGCATTCGGGGAGGGTCCCTGCTCCGGAGCGTTGAACCAGTTGGGGTTGAACCCGCCCGCTCCTGCCGGAAGCGTCGCTGACACGGTCAATGCGAATAGGGCCGCGAGCGCCTGGAGCCACCTCATCACACGCATCCTAGCCTGTGAAGGTGGGCTCCACGTCCACCGGGTCGCCCGGCTGGCGCTGCCCGATCACGGTGTACGAACGCTCCTCGTAGTCGAAGTCGAGGCCTCCGAGGATGAGCGGGGCCCCACCGGCGGAGGCCGGGGCGCTCGGGAAATCGCACTCCGCTCGGAGCGGATACGTGTCCGGGTCGAGACCAGCCGGGATGGGGAAGTCCCCGCCCCAGTCGCCCCCCGTCTCGTCAGCCGGATACTGCTCGTCGGCGAGGATGACGTCGGTGTCGGGGTCGTGCAGCGTGACCGTGACCACCCCGGGGATACCGACCGGGCCTCCTTGCTCGCCGCCGAGCACCGTCAACCCGCCGGACTCGATCACCCCGATCCGGATGAAGCATCCATCGCCGGCGACCTCGTGATCCGGGTTGGGCGATGGGCCCTGGGTCGGCGAGTTCGTCCAGTCTGGCTGAGGGATGGCTCCCGCACCGACCGGGAGCGACGATCCTGCCGCGAGGCCGAGGACCAGAGCGGCAACAGCGAACATCTTCAGGCGGGTCACGTGGAGCCTCCTTCGGTTGGGCCGACAGTCGGGACCCTACCAGCCCACGCGACCCCCCGACAAACGGCGGCTCAGCCGGTGAAGGTCGGCTCGAGATCGACCGGGTCGCCCGGGCCTCGCTCGCCGAGCACACGGTAGGTCCGGACCTGCTGGTACTCGAAGTCGTCATCAGGGCCCGGACCGAACGCCGACACGTCGCATCTCGCCCTCACCGTGTAGGTCCCCGGCGCGAGCCCTGCCGGGATCAGGAACGTCCCCTGCCACCCTCCGTCCTGAGTGTCCTCCGCGGGATAGCTCTGCTCAGGGCCGATCGGGTCGTCGGGGTCGTCTTTGTCGAAGAGCTGGACGTAGGCCGTGCCGCCCACGTACAGGGGGGGACCGGCAAGGATGATCCCCGCCGCATCGGACAGGAAGTCCTGCGCCTGCGTGCTACACCGGGTCGCGGAGACGGTCACAGTATTGGGCGACGGCCCGTGATCCGGGTCTAGCGGGAAGAACTGCGGCACGACGGCCCCCGCCCGGAGCGAGCCGGCGGACAGCACGACCAGGGCCACCGTCGCTAGCACGATCCTCTTCACGTCCTCCTCCTCGGTGTCATCGAGCGGTCGCCGTCCGGCCTCAGCCGGTGAACGTCAGGTCGTCGGTCCGGACCGGATCATCGGGTCGGCGCTGTGCGATGACCGTGTATGACCGCGTCTCGTAGCTGAAGAGGAAGTCGGGGACCTGGCCCAGGACGATGCCGCCGGCGGAGAACGGCACCACCTCCTCGCTGGCGCAGAGCGCGCGGAGCGGATACTCGCCGGGCTCGAGACCCGCCGGGATGGGGAAGGCCCCGTGCCCGGCGCCGCGGGTGGCCCCCCAGTCGCCGTCCGCATCCGCCGCGTACTCCCGCACGACCGGAGGATCGAGGGACTCGTCCGGCGCGTCCTTGTCCATCAGCTCCACGACGACGCGTCCGGGAACGATCTCGCGGCCACCCAACAGCGTGATCCCCGCACCTCCGAGGCCCTGGGCACACTCCCCACCGTCCTCGTTCCCGACGACGTGCGACGCGTTCGGGGAGGGTCCCTGGACCGGCTCGTTGAACCAGTTCGGGTTGGGCGTCCCCGCTCCGGCGGGAAGCGTGGCGGCCACAGCGACCACGAGCAGACCCGCGAGCATCATCGACCATCGCCTGGCGCGCATCCTCACCCTCCGTTCGATCGGCGGACCGGCGGAATCCTATCAGCGGCGGCCGCCACGGTCCTTCTGCTTGAAGCCTTCGAAGGGGTTGCGGCAGGCCGAGCAGAAGTGCTGGGCGCGGCAGGGGGTCGGCCCGAAGGCGGCCTCCATCGCGGTCTCGCGGGAGCCGCAGTAGGGGCAGGCCACGGCCTGTGGCTTGCGCGTCAGCGGGACGACGACGGGGGCGGCGGTGCGCTCCCAGTGCGGGGCGATGCCGAAGCCGCGCAGGGCTTCCTTCCCCGCCTCGGTGATGCGGTCGGTGGTCCACGGCGGGTCGTAGACGAACCGCACGCGGACCTCGCGGTCGCCGGCGACATCCCGCACGGCCCTCGCGGCGTCCTCGCCGATGATGTCCTTCGCGGGGCAGCCGACGAAGGTCGGCAGCAGGTCGACCTCGACGGCGCTGTCCGTCACCTCGATGCGCTCGATCATCCCGAGGTCGGCGATCGAGCAGGCCGGGATCTCGGGGTCGGGCACGGCGGCGAGGGCCTCGCGCACGCGGTCCCGGAGGGTACGGGTCGCGGTGGTCACCAGGTCGCTCCCGGCACGGTGCGGTGCAGCATCGTCATCTCGTCCCACAGCGGCTGGAAGTCCTCGGAGTGGCGGCCGCGGCGGCCCCCCTCGCCGGCGAAGCGCCCGACGTGGACCCAGCGGCCGTCCCGCCGCTCGATCCCGGGAACCTCGAGCGATACGACGTCCTCGGCCTCTCCCGAAGAGGTCGGGACCATCTCGCCGACCCGCGTGTGCGAGGTCAGCACGTAGTCGAGCGAGACCTCCTCCAGCTCCGACCCGAGCTGCGCCAGCCATTCCGCCAGCATCTCCTCGTTGGAGCGCGGGAGGAGGCCTTCGGCCACGAGCTCCTCCTCCGACGGGAGCTCCTCGAAGAGCGCCAGCGCTTCGCCGACCGCGGCCTCGAGACCGCGCGCCAGCCTGTCGCGGGCGGTGACGGGCCCCTCGGCGAGGCGGCGGAACCAGGCGTTCGCGTGCTCGAGGTGGTAGCGCTCCTCGAGGCGGATCACGCGCACGGCGTCGGCGAGGTCCTTCCAGCTCGAGGACTCAAGGACCCGCGTCCGGACATCGTCGGCGGTGTCGTACAGGTAGTGGCGGGCGATCGTGTAGCCCCAGTCGCCGTTCGGGCGCTCGCAGATCACGGCGTTGCGGTAGTCCCGCGGCTCGCGGCCGAGCGCGAGCTCATCGGGGGTCCGGCCGGCGAGCGGCTCGGCCAGCTCGTACAGCAGACGCGCGTGCGCCATCTCGTCCTGTCCGATCGAGGAGAACGCGATGTCCTCCTCGAGGTGCGGCGCCCAGCCGGTCCACTCCGAATGCCGGTGGCCGAGGATCAGCTCGTCGTCGGCGAGCGCGAGCAGGAGGTCGAGGCGAGGGTCAGCCATGGGAGGCCTCCTCGCGCGGACGGTGCGTCGGCGGGCGCGGGCGGTCGATCACGAGGCCGCGCTCGGCCATCGCCCTGTGCACCTGCTTCAGGCGCGCCCCCACTCCCGCGTAGCCCTCGCTGCGGCGGTACGAGCGGTCGATGATCCCACCGATGCCAACCGTGTCGGTGGCCTCGTGGATCTCGTCGCTGCCCTTCGCGCGCAGGGCGTAGTGCTCGGCCTCGCCGTGCCTGAAATGCGTCTCGCGGGCGAGGAGCATCGCCATCTCCAGGTCGCCGGCCTTGACCGCGCCGGCCACCTCCCACTCCCCGGTGCGGGAGCGCTGGAGCACCTCCCAGACGCGCATCTCAGACCGCGACCTTCGGGATCCCCGCGAAGACCTCCCGGATCCACGCGTGGTGATCCCAGATCTCCTTGCGGCGGGTCAGGCGCTCCTTCGTCTTCGGGCCGTTGCCCCGGACGACCTGCCAGAACTCGTCCCAATCCGGGTCGGACCAGATCCACTCACCCTTGCCCTCGTCGTAGCGCAGGTCGGGGTCGGGGACCGAGATGCCGATGTCCCAGAGCTTCGGGACGTAGGTCGTGAAGAACTCCTGGCGCAGGTCCTCGTTCGAGCGGGTCTTGATGCCCCAGTAGAGGAGCACGTCCTTGTCGGGCTTCGACGGGGGGCCGAAGAAGTGCATGATCGGCCTCCACCAGCGGTTCACGGCGTCCTGGAACATCTCGCGCTGCTCGGGCGTGCCGCTGACGAGCTCGAGCGTGAGCTCCTCGCCGTGCCGCAGGTGCACCGACTCCTCGGCGCAGATCCGCCGCATCACGCGGACGTACGGCAGGTAGGAGCAGTCGAGGAGGGCGCGCTGGGTGACGAGCGCGGCGCCGTCGATCAGCCAGCCGATCACCGCGACGTCGCCCCACGACTCGGCCGGGTAGTGGAAGACGTTGTGGAACTTCGTGCGGCCGTTCACGAGGTCGTCCCACATCTGCTCGCGGGACTTCCCGAGGTCCTCGGCCACGCGGTACAGGAGCTGGCCATGGCCGGCCTCGTCCTGGACCTTCGCGGTGAGCGAGAGCTTGCGCTTGAGCGTCGGCGCGCGCGGGATCCACTCGCGCTCGGGGAGGCAGCCCATCACCTCGGAGTTCGCGTGCATCTCGATGAACTTCAGGAGGGCCTGGCGGTACTCGTCGGGCATCCACTCACCGGCCTCGATCTTCTCGCCGGCGTCGATGCGCGCCTTGAACGCCGCGGTGCGCTCCTCGTAGGTGGTCGTCGTCATGCCGTCTCCTTCCGGGTGTCCTCGGCCAAACCGGCCAGGATGAGGTCGGTGAAGCGGTCGGCGAGCTCGTCGGGGCCGAGCGCGCCGCCAGGGTCGTACCACTGGTACATCCAGTTGGCCGCCGACAGGATCAGCAGGCGGGCGAACCGCGGGTCGGTCGAGCGGAACGCCCCGGCGGAGACGCCCTCGTCGACGATGTGCGCCCAGAGGCGTTCGTACCGCTCCCGGAGCGCCCGGACCTC
>DATLFR010000141.1 GCA_035540895.1 Actinomycetota bacterium
GGACTGCACCCCCCGGCAGGGAGCGGTCCTCGTCGGCTCGAACAAGGTGAGCTTCCGGGCCGAGGCGACGGGGGCGGGTGAACGTCTCGACCAGGTGCAGCTGCGGATCCTGAGCGAGGAGCCCAGCGAGGTCCCCCACCCCAACGACAACCGGCCCGTGATCTCCGAACGACCGCCCGACACGGCGGTGAAGGATTACAGCTTCGATTGGGACACCATCCTGATCACGCCGTACAACGGCCGGTACAAGCTCGAGGTGTACGTCCGGATCCGCACCGTCACCGGGAACACCCAGGAGAGGACCTTCTCCCGGGGGGACCTGAAGGTGAACAACCCCCCGTCCACGCCCGGGCGGCCCAAGGTCGTCTCGTCCACCAGTGCCGGACACAGCGTCAGCTGGCCGGCGTCCGACGAGCCGGACGTCAGGACGTACACGCTCTACCGGGCTCGCACGGACAGCGCCTCGGAGACCCCGGACGCCGACGACTTCAAGCGCCTGCTCGACACGCCGCAGAACGAGGTGTTCGTGAGCGTCACGGAGCCGGGTGCCTACTGGTACAGGGTCCGCGCGACACGGCGCAGCGTGGTCACGCCCGACACCGGGATCTCATCGACCGTCGGCCCCCGGTCCATCGATCCGGGTGTGGTGACCGCGCCGACGCCCGGTCCGGACGGTGCGCCGCCGGCCACACGCACGGGACCCCGGGTCCCGGGCGGCGGCGCTCGGACCCCCCTCGCCGCGAAGCCGCTCCCGAGGCTGTCCGCCAAGCCGGCTCCCGTCCCGGACGCCCCCTTCTCCACGGTCCTCGACTACGGCGACATCGCCGAGCTGGAGGACGGCGAGGGCGACGAGATGGGTTGGGGCGACGAGGACAGGGTGGCGGACCGTCGCGAGGCGGCGGAGGAGGCCAGACGGCGGACCCTGCCGGCCGCTATAGGGCTGTTCATGTTCTCGGCCTGGGCCGTCCTGACGCGCAGCCGCGTCCTGACCTGAGGTTGGACGAGCTCCAGGCGTCCCTGATCGTCGAGTCCTGGCGCGGCGGGGCAGGCCTCGTCTCCCGCGGTCCGCGCTGGCTCCTGGGGTTCGCACCCGCCGACCCCGCCGATGTCGAGCGCCACACGGGACGCCGCGCGCGTTCGGGCGAGGTGTGGCGTGTCCAGGTCGGGGGCAGGTTCCTCGGGGTCGACGGGACCGTGTACCCAGGCGGCGTCCCGTTCCCCGAGGAGCTGGCGGGGAAGGTGGCGGCAGTCTCGACCGAGGTCTGGCTCTACGTGGAGCCGGACGAGCAGCGGATCGTCGGCTCCTACTCCTGGCCGGAGGCGGTGAGGAGGCCGATCGCGGCCCGTCCGGAGCCGGACTTCCTGCGGGAGGAGCTGTCCGACGCCTCGGTCGCGGAGGAGGGAGGGGACGTCCGGATCGAGTTCCCACGTCACCCTCGATGGGAACAGCGCCTCGTCTCGCGCTCGGGCCCGGGAGAGGTGGTCGTCCTGTGCATCGGGCCCACGCTCCCCGACCCGTTGAACGAGATGGTCCTGTTCTCCTGCGGTGGGTTGTCGCTGCGCATGGTGGAGGCTCCGGGTCGACCCGATCTCGACGCGATCGCGCAGGCAAGCGGGCCCCCCTACCGCGGGCTCGCGGTGGGGGACTCGACCGCGGTAGGTCGGGAGCCGGGGCGCGCCCTGGGCCCCCATACGTGGCCGTGGCCGGGCGAGCTCATCTGGTGGCGCGAGGGTCAGAGGTACACCCTCAGGGGGGACCAGCCGCTGGCCGTCCTGGGCGAGGTCGCCGAGACGGTGTCCTAACAGCGGAGGGCGGCGCGGACCGCCTCGGCCGGGGTGGTCACCGACCGGATCCCGGCGGGGGACCGTCCGCGCACCCGCGGTTCCCATCCGCCCAGGGAGATGACTGGGCGTCCCATCTTCATCGCGAGCCCGATCTCGGAGAGGGTCCCCCAGCCGCCCCCCAGCGTGATCACCGCATCCGAGGCTCGAACGACCAGGACGTTGCGGCCCTCGCCCATCCCGGTGGGGACGGCGATCGTGCACCAGTCGTTGGCTTCGTCCCGGCTGTCGCCGGCGACGAAGCCGAGCACCGTCCCGCCTGCCTCGTGGGCGGCCCGGGACGAAGCCTCCATCACGCCCGTCCCCGCTCCCGTCACCAGGACCGCCCCCGACTCAGCGAGGAGCCTTCCCACCTCGGCCGCCAGCGCGCGTTCCTCGTCGCTCGCGTCGTGGGGGCCGCACAGGGCGACGTACCGGCGCTGCATCTAGCCTCCCGTGAGCAGGCGAAGGACCGCCAAGGCTCCCTGCTTGTGCAGGTACTCGTTGAAGTTCCCGCACTTCGGGGACTGCACACACGACGGACACCCGGCCTCGCAGGGGCACGCCGCGACGCGATCGCGCGTGGCGGACAGGTGCTCGAAGGCCACCTCGAAAGCGTGGTCGCAGATCCCCGCGCCCATCGGGTGACCGTCGTAGATGAACCAGGTCGGCATGTCGGTGTCCGGATGCAGCGGGGTGGAGAGCCCGCCGATGTCCCAGCGGTCGCACATCGCGAAGACGGGGAGGATGCCGATCGAGGCGTGCTCGGCGGCGTGCAGGGAGCCCAACACGAGCTCGAGGTCAACCCCGAGGGGCTCGAGCGCACCGTGCAGGAGCCCCTCGTCGATCGTGTACCAGACGGCGCGCGTGACGAGCGTCTGCGGTGGGAGGTCCAGATCGTGCTGCTCGATCACCATGTGGTCGGGTAGGCGCTTGCGCTGGTACCCGGTGACCCTGTCCGTCACCTCCACCAACCCGACGTGCAGCCCGGCCGGACCGATCACCGAGGAGGCGTCCTCGGACAGAACGACGAGGTCGTGGTCGACGCCGGCCTGGGTGTACTCGTTTCGGGGAGCCCGGCCCACGAGCGCGACCCGGTCTTCGATGACGAGGTCGACGACCCGGTACGTCTCGCCCTGGTGCAGGTAGATGGCCCCCGGGTGCAGCTCCTGGTACGCGCGAGCCGTGTCCGCCGAGCCCACCAGGCGCCCCGTCTCCCGCTCGACGATCCGGAACGGACGCCCCCCTGCCGACCGGATGTTGACGTCGGGTGCGGGCGGACGGGTGGAGGCCCACCAGTGCCTGTCCCGACGCTCCCGCAGCTCGCCGTCCGCGAGCATCTCCCCCACCACCTGGGACGTGCGAGGGCCGAACATGCCGGCGTCCTTCTCGGTCAGCGGGAGCTCGTACGCGGCGCACCCGAGGTGGGGACGGAGGACGTGCGGGTTGGACACGTTGACCAGGGCCGCCTCGTGGGGGCGGCCGAACAGGTCGTCGGGGTGTTCGACGTAGTACTGATC
>DATLFR010000142.1 GCA_035540895.1 Actinomycetota bacterium
CCGTGCCCTGTTCGGCCTCCCTCATCCGGGCGTCGCGTTCGAACGCCTCGTCGAGCCACGGGCCGGGCTCGAGCGCGAGGATCCGGTCCATCACGTGCTGCAGGAGCGCGAACGGGAGCCCGGACGTGTGCGTGAAGTTGGCGCAGACGACCACCCCGGCTCGGACGGAGGGCAGCACCGCCATCTCCGTCCGGAACCCGTCCATCGCGCCGTTGTGGAAGACCCAGTCCTGGCCCCGGTAGGTGCCGACGACCCAGCCCAGCCCGTACCCGTGGAACCGGATGTGCGGCATGGACGGGTTGTCCAGGGCGGGCCCGGTCCCCATCTGGACCGTGTGCATCTCCCGCAGCGCGCCCGGCGAGATGGCGCCCGATCCGTCCGTCGTGTGGCAGAGGAGCCAGCGGGCCATGTCCTGCGCACAGCTGAGCACCTGACCGGCCGGGGCGATCGGGTCGCTCGGCCGGTACGGCAGCGCGCGGACCTCCCCGTCCACGAGCGCATAGGGACGGGCGAAGTCGTCGGAGGATCTGGCCCGCTCGACCGAGGTGAGGGTGCGGGACATGCCGAGCGGCGCGAAGACACGCTCGTCCATCGACGTCTCCCAGTCGGACCCGGCTACCTGCCCGGCCAGGTACCCCGCGGCCACGTACCCGAGGTTTGAGTACTGGAAGGACTGACGCAGGTCGCGGCTCATCTCGAGGTGCCGGAGCCTGCGGACGAGCTCGGACCGCGGCCAGCCGGGGTTGGCCAGCCACACCCACTCGTGCCGAGGGAGCCCGCTGCGGTGCGACAGCAGGTCCCGGACCGTCACCCGGCTCCCGATCGCCTCGTCGCCGAACGCGAGGTCGGGGATGTACTCGCGGACCGGACGGTCCCATCCCAGCAGGCCCTCGTCGACCAGCGTCCCGACGAGGAACGACGTGAACGCCTTACCCGTGGACCCGTGGTGGAAGAGCGTGTGGGGGGTGACCGGGAGCCCGGCCGCCAGGTCGCGCAGGCCGAACCCCTCGGCGGTCACCACCTCGCCGTCCAGGACGACCGCGAGCTCGAGACCGGGCGCCCGCCAGCGCTCGAGCTCCTTGGCGACGAGCTCCCGTAGCTCGTCCAGGTCGAGCCGGTCAGCCACGCGCCGTGCCCGCCTTCGCCTTCCGCTCCCCGCGGGCCGGGTCGACCTTGCGGTGGATGCGGGCGCCCAGGCGGATCCACTCGACGCGTCCCCCCCGCCCGCGGATGAACTCGACCCGGGTCCCCTTCAGGTAACCGCCCGACGCCACGGCGCAGTCCGGGGCGACCAGGTGCATCGGGATCGGCTTGGGGGCGGGCAGCTTCCGTCCGGACGGGTCCGGCGGCGGCGTCGGCAGCTGCACGACGAGCCCTCCGCTGCGCACGGAGACGTCGAACGTCATCCCGCTCGACTCGATGCGGTAGGTGCCCGCGTAGGCCTCGAGCTCCTCCTGGGGGACCCGGATCCTGGGCGGAGGCTCCGCCTTCACGCCCAGGTGGTCGGCCAGGGCCCGGTTGACGATGTTGCGGTGGACCTCCCCGCCGCGCGTGGAGTTCGTCAGGACGGTCACCGCGAATCCGTGCTCGGGCACCATCACGAACGCCGAGAGCTGGCCGTTGGTCGTGCCGCCGTGGGCGACCAGACGGGCGCCCCCGAGGTCGCGCAACAGCCACGAGATCCCCACGTGGTCGGCGATGTTGCCGGCGGGCGCGTGGGCCTGCTGCATGTACCGCAGGGTGCGCTGGCGCAGGACCCGCTTGCCGTCGGGAGCCCGGCCGTCCCCCATGTGGAACTCCGCCCAGGTCAGCTGGTCCCCCACGTCCGAGATGAGCCCGCCGGCCGGGCCGGAGGACCTCCCGAGCGCCCACGGGTACGCCACGCGGTGACGCTTCCCGTCGGCTATGTGCCCGACCGCCGTCCGTCTGGGGAGGACCTCCTCCGCGAACCAGAAGGAGCTCGTCATCCCCAGCGGGCGGAGCAGGAGCTCGTTGATGACCTCCTCGTACGGTTTCCCCACCACCTCCTCGAGCACCCGGCCGGCGATGTAGAACCCGGAGTTGTTGTAGGACCACACCTCCCCGAGCGGCGTGAGCTGGCGCACCTTGGCCATCGTCGCGACGACCGACGCCAGCGCGTCCTCACCGCGCCCGGAAGCCGGGAAGTGGTCGCCGATCCAGCCTCCCGTGTGGGTGAGCAGGTGCTTCATCGTGACCCGATGCTCCGTCTGCTTGTGCTTGAGCCGCAGGTCGGGCAGGTAGCGCTTCACGGGTACGCCGAGGTCGAGCTCGCCCTGCTCGACGAGCTTCATCACCGCGGTCGCCGTGTACGTCTTCGTGGTCGAACCGATCTGGAAGAGGGTCTGAGGCGTCACGTCGAGCGGGTGGTCGATGTTGGTGACCCCGAACCCGGCGATGTGCCGCTTCCCCTTGTGCAACACGCCGACCGCGACCCCCGGGACCCCCGTCCGCTCGAGCTCCGCGGCCACGAACGTCTCGAGCCCGCGGTCGATCTGCTTGCGCGTCGGCATCCGTCCTCCTCAGACCCTGGGGTGAGCGCGGGCCCCCATGTGCAGGTACCGCGGCGTCCCCTCCTCGAACCCGTAGAAGACGACCGGGGTCGCGTCCGCGGCTCCCTCCCGGCTGATGAGGAAGGTGGTCTCGTCCACCGGCGTGAGCTTCGCCCTCGAGACGGGCTCGGGCACCATCGCGGCGATGGGGCCGCTCAACGTGATCGTCGCGTCCAGGCCGCCGTCACCGGCCTCGAGGTCGACCCGGACCGACAGGCGCTCGAACGATCCCTCGTAGCGGGACAGGTCGAGCCCCAGCGGGGTCTCGGGGCGCACGGGGTAGGGCGGGACCCTGACCCCCGCCAGCTCGGTCAGGATCTCGGAGTACAGCTTCCGGTACACGGCCGCGGCGTCACCGCCGTTCGTGAGCAGGCATACGGCCAGCTGCTCGTCGGGCAGCACCCGCAGGAAGGCGGCCTGCCCGATGGTGTTCCCGTCGTGGCCGTACAGGCGGCGTCCGTCCCAGTCGAACAGGATCCACCCGACCCCCCAGTGGGAGCCGAGCGTGTACGGGTCCGGGACCTCCACCTGGGGCTCCTGCATCGTCCGGACCGACGCCTCGGACAGCAGCCCCCGGCCCCCGTCGAGGTGCAGCCGCGCGAACTCGAGCGCGTCACGGACGGTCGAGTTCACGAGGCCCATCGGACCGCACCCCCGCGGGAGCATCCATACCGGGGCCACCTGCGGGGGCTGGCTCGGTTTGGGGCGCACGTGCCCGACGGCCGTGAGGTGCAGGAGCGCCTCCTCCGGGAGCGTCCCGGTCTGGGTGAGCCCGAGGGGGACGTACAGCCGCTCGCGCATCACCTGGTCCCACACGCTTCCCGTGACGACCTCGATGACGCGGCCGGCCACGGAGTACCCGGTGTTGCAGTAGGACATGGTCGCCCCGAAGGGGTGGGTCTGCTTCAGGTCCGCGCACGTCTGGACGTAGCGCTCGAGGCAGTCGTCGCCCCGTCCGCAGTCGGGGAAGTGGTCTCCGTCGATGCCGCTCGTGTGGGCCAGGAGGTGGCGCAGGGTGACCTTCTCCGTCACGTCCGGATCGGCGACGCGGAAGTCCGGGAGGTAGGTCTTCACCGGCTCGTCGAGGGAGACGAGCCCCTCGTCGGCGAGCATCATCACCACGGTGGCGGTCCACGACTTCGTCATCGACCCGATCTGGAAGACGGTGTCGGTGGTGGCCTCGACCCCCGTGTTGCGGTTGACCACGCCGGCCGCCGCCTGGGTCAGCTGCCCTCGGTGCAGGACCCCGATCGCGGCTCCCGGGACCTCGTGCTCGGCGATCAGCTCGGACAGCCGCTCGCGCAGGGACGACTCGTCAGGCATGTCCACACTCTCCACGCCGCGGCCGTCGGCGTCATCGTCGGGAGCGCCAGCCCGCACCACGGAGGTTGGTGCCGGGGCCCAAAGACTGCGCCGCGGCCGGGGCGCCGAGCGATCATCCGGGTGGACGAACGCGTCCGGGCAGCCTTGTCACCCGCCACGATGACCGGCCTCCGCTCCCGGACGACACTGGCGTCACATGCAGACGATGCCCGACCCGGCCACCCTCCGCGCGCACGCCGCACGCACGCTCGGCACGGCGGAGGCCACCGCCGGGATCAAGATCAAGACCCTGACGGAGCTCGGGGAGCTCCAGGAGCTCGCGCGCCTCTTCTCCGTCATCTGGGCGGCCGAGGAGATGATCTCGAGTGAGCTGCTCCGGGCGCTGGGGCACGCCGGCAACTACGTCGTGGGAGCGTTCACCAACGGCGACATGGTGGGGGCGGGGTCGGGTTCATGGGGATGCACGACCGCAGGGTGATCCTCCACTCCCACATCGTGGGCGTGGCGCCCGAGGTCCAGGGACGCAGCGTCGGCTTCGCCATCAAGCAGCATCAGCGGGCCTGGACGCTCGACCGGGGGATCACCGAGATGCAGTGGACCTTCGACCCCCTCGTCCGCCGCAACGCCTACTTCAACGTGAACAAGCTCGGGGCGATGCCCACCGCCTACTACTCGACCTTCTACGGGGTGATGCACGACGGGGTGAACGCGGGAGACGAGAGCGACCGGATGCTCGTCTCGTGGGACCTCGGCTCCCCGCGGACGATCGAAGCGAGCGACGGGAGGGTCGCGGCCGCGGAAACCGGCGACCTGATGGACCGCGGAGCCGCCGTCTTCCTCGCCGAGCGGGACGGTGGACCGGTGCTGACCGGCGACCAGGCGCCGGTCCTGCTGTGCGCGACGCCGGACGACATCGTGAAGCTGCGGGAGACCGACCTCGAGACCGCCCTCGCCTGGCGCAAGGCCCTGCGCGTGACGCTCGGGACCGCGCTCAGCGAGGGGTACGAGGTGACCGGGTTCACGCGCGACGGGCACTACGTGCTGGAGCGGCTATGAAGGTCAACGGGTTCGAGCTCCGGCGGATCACCCTCCCCCTCGTCTCCCCGTTCCGCACCTCGTTCGGCACCCAGACCTCCCGCGACGTGCTGCTCGTGCGGGCCGACACCCCCGACGCCGAAGGCTGGGGCGAGTGCGTGGCGATGTCGGAGCCGCTGTACTCCTCGGAGTACGTGGAGGGAGCCGAGCACGTGATGCGCCACCACATGATCCCCAGGCTCCTGAGCGTCGACGACCTGACGGCGTCCGACGTAGCGGTGCGCCTGGCTCCCGTGCGCGGCCACCCGATGGCGAAGGCCGCCCTCGAGATGGCCGTCCTCGACGCCGAGCTGAAGGCGCACGGGGTGTCGTTCGCCGCACACCTGGGCGCGGTCCGGACCGAGGTCGACTCGGGCGTGTCCGTGGGGATCATGGATTCGATCGACGCGCTGCTGGCTGCCGTCTCCGGCTACCTCGAGGCCGGGTACATGCGGATAAAGCTGAAGATCGAGCCGGGGTGGGACGTCGAACCGGTCCGGGCGGTCCGCGAGACTTGGCCCGGCGTCCTGCTCCAGGTCGATGCGAACGCCGCCTACACGCTCGCCGACGCGCGCCACCTGGCCCGACTCGACCCCTACGACCTGATCCTCATCGAGCAGCCCCTCCCCGAGGACGAGATGCGGGCGCACGCCGAGCTCGCGCGGGTGGTCCGGACCCCCATCTGCCTGGACGAGTCGATCACCTCGGCGCGCGCGGCCGCCGACGCCATCGCCCTGGGTGCCTGCTCGATCGTGAACATAAAGCCCGGGCGGGTCGGGGGCTACCTGGAGGCGCGGAGGGTGCACGACGTCTGCGCGTCACACGGTCTGCCCGTCTGGTGCGGAGGCATGCTCGAGACGGGGATCGGACGCGCCGCCAACGTGGCCCTCGCCGCGCTGCCGAACTTCACGCTGCCGGGGGACACGTCGGCGTCGGACCGCTACTACCACGCCGACATCACGCCGCCGTTCGAGCTGCGTGAGGGCCGGCTGAGGGTGCCGCGGGGGCCGGGGATCGGGGTGGACGTGCTGCGCGATGCGCTGGACGACGTCACGACGCGCACCGAGTTCGTCGCGCCGTGACGCGCGGTCAGAGCAGCCTGAGCTGGAGCTCGGCCACCAGGCGCTCCTCGGGCTCGTCGAGCGAGAGCCGGGACAGCTCGGCCAGCCTCCGGATCCGGTACCGGAAGGTGTTCGGATGGACCCCTATCCGGGCGGACGCGGCGGGGATGTCGCCGAACGAGTCGAGGTAGGCGCGGAGCGTCGCCACGTAATCGGTTCCGTGCACCCGGTCGTGCTCGACGAGCACGCCCACCTTCCCCAGGCGGAGATGCGGGCGGTCCGAAGCCATGTCCCGGAGCTCGACGAGGATGGTGTGCGGACGCAGGTCCTCTATATCGCCGACCTCGCACGGGTGGCCGGCAGCGAGCACGCGCAGGATCTGGTCGGCCTCCCACCGGGAGTGAGGCACGGACCGCAGGTCGTTCACGGTCGACCCGACCCCGGCCCGGACCCCCACCTTCAAGGTCGTGCGCGCCCGGGTGACCGCCTCGTTGGCCACCCCGACGAGGCGGGTGCGGCCGGTGCTCTCCCCCGACGGCAGCAGCCCGTAGACGGTCCGGCCGATGGTCGCCGCCACCGCGCGACGGTCGAACGCCTCGCTGTAGAGGGAGACGATGTCGGTGAGGCGCTCCGTCCGGACGGCGGTGTCCGCCTCGTCGGCCGAGTCCGACTCGAACGCGACCACCGTGTAGCAGCCGCCGACGGGGAGGGAGAGGCGGGAGGCGACGACGTCGACGGGTCCGCGGCCCTCGAGGATGGAACGCAGCGCGTCTCCCCGCATGCGGCGCTCGATGTCGCGGCCCGTCCGATGGCGGATCAGGTGCAGAGCGGCGATCCTCGACGCCTCCCGCAAGGCCGCCTCGTCCGACGCCGTGAGCGGGCGCGAGCCCTCCTGCACCCATATCGAGCCCAGCACCTCGCCTCCCGCGCGCACGGCGGTGACTATCCGCGGACGCAGCCCCTCGCTCTCCCACCCGTCGAAGCGGACGACCTCGTCGGTGCTCCACATCCGCTCGAACACGCCTGCCTGGCGGATCCGCTTCATCCAGGGCTCGGGGATCCGCCGGCCGAGGATGGTCTGGCGGCGCGGCTCGTCGACGGGTTCGTCGAGGCTCGAGTAGGCCAGGACGCGCGACTGGGGATCCTCGATCGTCACCGGTCCGCCGACCATCGCCGCGACGGCGTTGGCGAGGGCGAACAGGTCCCCGACGGGCACGGCGCCGACCGCCCCGGCAGCGGGCTCGCCGCTCGACGCGATCGACGTCCTGATCAGCGTGTAGAGCTGGTCCCATCGCAGCTCGGGCGGCACCCTCAGCAGCGCCACCCCCGACTCGTTCGCGATCTCGGTCAGCGGTCCGGACGCATGCTCGTCCAGCTTCAACGCCACCGCCGAGGCGCCGCACTCGGCTCCCTCGAGGACGACCGACGTGGCCCGGTCGAGGCCGGGTCCGGCGCCGACCCCGAGCACCAGGTCGTTGGCCGCCACCGGTGTACCGCCCACTGGGTCGTGGATCACGATCTCGGCCACCGGCACGTCCAGCCCGTGGGGGGCGGCCAGGAGCTCCACGACCTCCGGCCCCAGGTTCTCGATGACGCGGGCGAGGGTGGGGGGCGACGGGGCGACGTCGTCCGGACGAGCACCCGTCGAGCGCCTGGACTTGCCTGCGCGGCGTTCCGTCGCCACTGTCTACCTCGTCGACCCGCGAACGAGGACCCATCGTAGTCGGATGCCCGCACCCCTGGACCCGCTCCGATCGCGCACCGGCGAGATGCTGGACGCCCTGCGCCTCCTCGTGGACACCGAGTCGCCCTCGTCGGACCTCCCCTCCCTCCACGCGTGCGCGGAGGTCCTGTGCGAAGTGGGTGAGCGGGTGCTCGGCTCCCGTCCGGACATCGTCGCCTCGGACGGCCGTCCTCACGTCCGGTGGAGCGCGGACGGCGAACCACGCGTCCTCGTGCTCGGACACCTCGACACCGTCTGGCCGTTGGGGACCGTGGACCGGTGGCCGTTCTCGGTGCAGGGCGGCCGCGCGTCCGGACCCGGCGTCTTCGACATGAAGGCGGGCATCGTGCAGGCCCTGTTCGCGATCGCCTCCCTGCAGGACCCTTCCGGCATCCGGATCCTGTTCACCTCGGACGAAGAGGTCGGGGCGCCCACCTCCCGCGGGCTCATCGAGGAGGCGGCGAGGAGCGTGGGAGCCGTCCTCGTCTGCGAGCCCAGCCACCACGGGGCGCTGAAGGTGGCGCGGAAGGGGATCGCCACCTACCGGGTCCGAACGACGGGACGCGCCGCGCACGCCGGGCTCGAGCCGGAGAAGGGGGTGAACGCGCTCGTGGAGCTCGCGCACCAGGCGGTGGCGATAGCCGCACTAGGCCGGGCCGAGGCGGGCACGACCGTCACTCCCACCCTCGCCTCGGCGGGCACGGCGATGAACACGGTGCCTGCCGCCGGCGAGCTCGCCGTCGACGTGCGGGCCTGGACGACGGATGAGATGCGTCGCGTGGACGACGCCGTCCGCAGCGTGACCCCCGTGCTCGTGGGAGCCGAGGTGACGGTCGAGGCGGAGCCGTTCCGGCCCCCGCTCGAGGCGTCGCGTTCGGCCGAGCTGTTCGCGCTCGCGCGCACGGCGGCGGCCGAGCTCGGGATGCCCGAGCTCACGGGAGCCGAGGTCGGCGGGGCGTCCGACGGCAACTTCACCGCCGCCCTCGGCGTGCCGACGCTCGACGGACTCGGAGCGGTCGGGGACGGCGCCCACGCCGAGGGCGAGTGGATCGAGGTGGACTCGATGGCACCGCGCGCGGCGCTGCTCGCGGAGCTCCTCCGCAGGACGCTGCGCGGATAGCCACCGTCGCCGCCGGTCCGCTCCGTTCGGTCCTTACGTCTGTCGCCGTCTCAGCGCTGCCGCGGCGGCGGCGGCCGCCGCGACCCCCACGGCTCCCGCGGCCGCCGGGACCGGACGGGCCGTGTCGGGCGGTCGCGACGGGGGCCGGGCGGCCGGTGGCGCCGGGGAAGGACCCGCCGTCTCGACGGGCGGGTCCGGCGTCGCAGCCGCCTCCTCGGTCCGGGGCGCAGCGGTGGGAGCCGGCGACCGGGGGGCGTCGGTGGCGACGGGAGCCGCGGCTCCCAGACGCTCGGACACCAGCCGGGGGAGCTCGTCGCGGACCAGGCGGTACCCCGCCTCGCCGGGACACGCGGTGACGGACATGTCCCGGTGTCCGGCGATCGTCGCCGCGGTGACGTCGTGTCCGGCGGGCCACCGGCTGGACCCCCGGGACACGAACCGGGTCGTGGCTCCCGGACGGGGGTCTATGGAGTAGCGCGCGGCGAGGTCGGCCAGCAGCCCCACCATCGCGTCGCGCGCCGCCGGGGTGGGCGGGATGGACCCGTGGTCACCGAGGAAGCTGCACAGGATCGCGAACCCCTGGCTCCCACCGGTCGCGTCCCCCTTCATGGGCCTCTCGAGGCTCCCCTGCCGTCCCTCCCACACGACCCCGTACCGGTCGACGAAGAAGTTGTAGGCGACGTCCGGCCAGCCGCGTTCGCCGGTGTGGAAGCGGTAGATCGCGCGGAGCTGTCCGGGGACGTGGTGGGGTGCGTACTCGTTCGTCGTCGCCGTGTGGTGGACCAGCAAAAACCGGACGTCCTCCGGCCGCTCCGCCTCGAGGGGTCCGGTCGGCTCCAGTCCCTCGCTCCACCGGTCGCGCGGCCTGACCCCCGAACCCTCCTGCGCATAGGACCGCGTGCGGGACGCGAGGACCACGGCGGACACCCCGACGATGAACGCACGACGCGAGAGCCCGGATGGAGGGGCGCACATGCGTTCAGCGTATGTCGGTCGCCCCCGCGGCGGACCGGCGCCCCGCTGATCAGACGGCGAGCAGGTCGAAGGTCTCCCGCTCCCGCGCCGGGACGACCCGGTCGGCGGGGATGTCCGAGTAGGCGCGGTCGAGCGCCTCGTCGTCGTGTCCGGGGTCGTGATGGAAGGCGACGAGCATCCGGGCCCGGGCCAGCTCCGCGAACGCGACCGCGTGGGACACGGCGCTATGGCCCCACCCCACGTGACGGGGGTACTCGTCGTCGAAGTACTGGGCGTCGTGGACGAGCAGGTCCACATCGGCGGCGAGCGCGTAGCCGGACGTCCACCTGGCCGCGGACGGGAAGTCCGGGACGCCCAGGGCCGGCTCGTGATCGGGCATGTAGGCCAGGGACCGCCTCCCGTCGGTCAGCCGCAGCCCCAGGGTCGGACCGGGGTGACAGACGAGGTCGGACGTGACCTCGGCTCCCGGTACCTCGAAGGTCCCGATCGGGAGGTCGTGGAGGGTCAGGCGGCTGGGGATGTCCCGCAGGCCGACCGGGAAGAGCGGAGGGGACAGGTAGCGCGACAGCCTCCCCCGCAGGTCGGAGATGGCGGACGCGGGTCCCCATAGGTGCACCTCGAGGCCGGGGCGGAAGAGCGGCTCGAAGAACCCGAGGCCGATGATGTGGTCCATGTGCAGGTGGGTGAGGAGGATGTCCACGCGTTCGAGATCCCGGTCGAGGGCGGCTCCGAGGTCGCGGATGCCCGTCCCGGCGTCGAGCACGATCGTGGACCGTGGGGATGTCCGGACCTCGACGCACGAGGTGTTCCCGCCGTAGCGCGTCGTCCGGGAGCCGGGGGTGGGCAGGGAGCCGCGGGTCCCCCACAGGGTGACCTTCACCCCTCCGCCTCCCAGAAGATGGCCATGGACCCGAGGTGCCGGTCCGCCATCCCGATGAGGGGCAGGGCGGTCACGGACAGCTGACGGCGCCGGCCGTCCATGCCGGTGATCCAGAAGCCGCCGTGGGCGGGGAGCCGGTCGCGGATCGCCTTCACGAGAGGGAGATCGTCGGCCGGGAGCGGGCTGCCCGCCGCATCGGTGGGGAGGAACATCGTCGACCACTCCTCGAGCGGCATCTCGCCGGTCTCGTCGTAGCGGTGTCCGAGCATCTGCTCGGCCGGCTCGTTGTAGAAGAGCAGGTTGCCGGAGATGTCGACTATGAAGATGGGCATGGCGAGTGAGCTCGCCACCTGCCGGAGCAGGATCAGCTCGACCGGGAACTGCTCCCGGGCCCCCGCCTCGTCGCTCGCCACCCTCGAACCGTACCGCCACCGGGTCCGGCGTTCCAGATCGCAACCTACTAGATAGAACGCTCTAGAAAGTGATACGCTATGCGCATGCACGGGACGAAGGAGAGGATCGTGGAGGCCTCGGCGGAGCTCTTCCGCCGGCAGGGCTACACCGGGACGGGACTGAAGCAGATCGTCGCCGCGGCCAACGCACCGTTCGGCTCCCTCTACCACTTCTTCCCCGAGGGCAAGGAGCAGCTGGGAGCCGAGGTGATCAGGGCCTCCGGCCGCATGTACCAGCAGCTCCTGGAGGGGATCGTCGACGCCGCCCCCGATGTCGCATCGGGGGTGCGCGACTGCTTCGTCGGTGCGGCCGCCCTGCTCGAGGAGACCGGCTACGCGGACGCGTGTCCGATCGCCGCGGTCGCCCTCGACGTCGCCAGCACGAACGAGAGGGTCCGGGAGGCGACGGAGGAGGTCTTCCGGGGGTGGATCGAGGCGGGAGCGGACAAGCTCGCCGCCGCGGGGGTCCCGCGGGAGAAGGCGCGCGACCTCTCGATCCAGATGATCGCCGCACTCGAGGGCTCCTTCGTGCTCGCCCGTGCGATGCGGTCGACGGAGCCAGTGCTGAAGGCGGGCGAGGTGGTGGTGGACGCGGTCCGAGCCGCGATCGGCCAGGCCCGGAAGCGCGACCGAGGAGGAGAGCGATGAGGAACATAGATCCCTACACGGCGAGGCTGCGCTCCGTGCCGCTGCTGTCGGGCTCGCCGAGCGAGCTCCGGGAGCTCACCTCGCTCGGCACCGAGGTGGACGTCGCCCAGGGCTACGTCCTGATGAGGGAGGACGACCCGGGCCGGGAGGGGTTCATCGTCCTGTCCGGCCGCGCCTCCGTGGAGGTCGATGGGGTCGAGGTGGCCACGCTCGGCCCGGGACAGATCGTGGGGGAGATGGCGCTCCTGGACCGGCTCCCCCGCTCGGCTACCGTGCGCGCGCAGACACCTATGCGCCTGTTGACCCTGAGCGCCCTGGAGTTCTCGACCCTGCTCGACCGCTGCCCGACCATCCGACGCGGGGTGATGCGGATGGTGGCCGAGCGGCTCAGGCGGGTCCAGGGTCCGGTGGCCGTCCGGTCGGCCTGATGTACAGGCTCCTGGCGCGGGCCCTCGTCCGGCGGGCGATACGCAGCCACCAGGCCGGCGACGTCCGGGGGGTCCTGCGCACGTACGCGCGCGACGTCCACTTCGTCTTCCCGGGCCGCAGCTCCTGGTCGGCCGATCTGCGCGGCAGGCAAGCCGTCGAGCCTTGGCTGCGACGCTTCCACGAAGTGGGTCTGCAGCTGGACGTCGACGAGATCGTGATCGGCGGCTGGCCCTGGCGGACTGTCATCGTGCTGCACTTCACCGACCACCTGAGGGACGCCGACGGCCGGATCGTGTACGAGAACACAGGCGTGATCTACGGGCACGCCCGGTGGGGGATGATCACCTACTACACGGTCTACGAGGACACCCAGAGGGTGGCCGAGCTCGACACCTACCTCATGGGAGCCGGGCGCACCTAGGCGCCGTACACTGCTTCCCGTGGAGGACGGGGGGAGCACCCAGAGCGGCCGGCCGAGCCGCCGCATCCTCTGGGTCGTACGGAGCGTCCTCGTCACCCTGACCCTCCTCACGGCCGGGTTCCTCGTCCCCGTCCCCTACCTGGTCCTGTCCCCCGGACCGACGGAGGTCGTCAGCGACGACTTCACGATCGACGGGGTCCAGACGTACCCGATCCGGGGCGAGTACCTGTCCACCTCGGTCTGGGCGGAGGGGACGAACGCCTTCGGGGCGATCGTCGCGCTCTTCCACCCCGACCGGGCGCTCGAGCCTTTCGACCCCGCCGCCTACGAGGACGTCGAGTCGGAGGGAGCCGCGGACTTCCGCCTCAGCCAGGAGCTCGCGGCCGCGGCCGCCGCCCGCGCGGTGGGGTTGGAGGCGCGCGTGAGCGGGTCGGGGGTGACCGTCCTGTGGGTCGACCCGTACGGCCCGGCCGGGGACGAGCTGACCCCGGGGGACGTGATCGTCGCCGCGGGGGGACGTCCGGTCACCACCGCCCCGGAGCTCGTCGCCGCGCTGTCCTCCTCGAAGGGCAGGGTCGCGCTCGCGGTCATGCGGGACGGACGCCGCACGGGGGTCGAGATCGAGCCGGACACCTACCCCGGAGATCCCGAGCAGCTGCCTCGGATCGGTGCCGAGGTGGCCACGCGCAACGTGACCGTCGATCTCCCGTTCCGGATCCGGTTCCGGCGGACGGGCGAGGATCTCGGACCCTCGGCCGGGCTCGCCTACGCCCTCGCGATCGCGGACGCCCTGCAGCCCGCCGAGCTCGCGGGCGGACGGAGGATCGCGGCGACGGGCGAGATCGACGAACGGGGGGCGGCCCGGCCGGTCGGGGGCGTCGGGTCGAAGGCGGTCTCCGTCGCGAAGGCGCGCGCCCAGCTCTTCGTCGTGCCCGAGATCGTCCGGAGAGAGGCGCAGCGTGAGGGGCTGGACGTTCGAGGGGTCCGGACGTTGGAGGCCGCGCTCGAGCTCCTCCGCACGCTGGGGGGCCCGGCGTGACCCCGGCCTCGTTCGGGCAGCGCGCAGCCGCCTTCGCGCTGGACGTGGTGGTGGTCGCTGTCCTCGGGTTCGTCGTGGGAGGCGCACTCGACCAGGCCTACTGGACGCTGACCCCCCCGCTGCTCCCGACCGACCCGGCCTGGCCCCTGGACTCCCTGATCGGGTTCCTGATGGTGGACCTCCCTGTCATGGCGATCCCCGTCCTGTACTTCGTGCTCGGGTGGTCCGGCACCCGGGGACAGACGCTCGGACAGAGGGCGGTGGGGGTCCGGACGCTCGATGACCGGGACCGGCCGCCTTCCGTCGTCCGCTCGATGTGGCGCCTGATCGCCCGCACCCTCGCGCTCCTCCCGTTCGGGTTGGGCGCGGTCGAGATGATCTGGCACCGGCGGGGC
>DATLFR010000143.1 GCA_035540895.1 Actinomycetota bacterium
GGGCAGGGGTCGTGAGTGGGGCGAGGGTCGTCTCGGGTGTGGCCCTCGGCGGCGGCGTGGGCGAACGCGTGGGCGAGGGTGCCGCCGCCGCGCGCGGGGAGGCGACCGGTCGGCTCGACGGCGGCGCGGTCCGGCCGGGCACGCGCGCGGTTACGACGACCGTCCCGCACATCCCGCAGTCGGGAGGAGGCGCCGACGGCGACCCGTGGAACCGGCAGTAGAAGTGGTAGGTGCCCGGCGTCTCGAACGTGAAGGAGAAGGTGCCTCGGGCCGCGATCGTCCCGGAGTCGAAGGACGCCGGGGCACCCGACTGGGCCGTGACCGTGTGAGGGTTCAGCCCGTCGTTGCGCCACTCGATGCGCGTCCCGGCTGGGACCTCAGACCGCGCCGGCTGGAAGGCGTTGTCCCGGGCCGACACGGAGGAGTCGCCGCTGGCAGCGGGAGCCGCGCCCATCAGCAGCGCCGCGGCCGCGAAGAGCACCGCCAGTGGGCGGGCCCGCTCACAGCAGGTCGTCAAGCGACCCCTTCTTCGGGGGCTCCGACCGCAGGAGGTCGGCGATATCACCCTTGGGTGCCGACCCCGATCCCTGGAGCTTCTCGTCGAGCTCCCGTGCGCGCTTCCCCTCGATCTCTCCCGCCGCCGCCATGAGATCCTCGAGCGATCGCCGCGGGGCCCCCTCGATGCGGATCCGCAGGGCGGCGAGGACATCCGCATGCCGGTCCTCGAGCCCCGTCGTCCGGTCGATCTCCGACAGCGCCCTCTCGGCCTTGCGCAGGAGGTCCAGGTCGTCTCGCTCCGTCATCGACCCAGGATATGCCTCGAGCGGTTGCATGGAACACCCACATCGCGTCACCCTGGGTACCGAGATGTCGGGGCCTGGAGGGGACATGAGCGGATACGAGCGGCTGTCGCCGCAGGACGCGACGTTCCTGCACCTCGAGAACAACCACACGCACATGCACGTGGCCTCCGTGACGATCTTCGAGGGCGGGGCCGTCGACTACCAGGAGGCGCTGGACTCGGTCCGGAGCCGCCTGCACCTCGTCCCCCGGTTCCGGCAGAAGCTCGCGTTCGTGCCGTTCGGGCAAGGTCGTCCGGTCTGGGTGGACGACCCCCACTTCAACCTCGAGTACCACGTCCGCCACACCGCGCTCCCCTCTCCTGGGACCGAGGAGCAGCTCAAGAAGCTGGCCGGACGGCTGATGTCCCAACAGCTGGACCGCTCCAAGCCCCTCTGGGAGATCTGGCTGGTGGACGGCCTCGCGGGAGACCGGTTCGCGATGATCGCGAAGACCCATCACTGCATGATCGACGGCATCTCGGGGGCCGACATCACCGCCGTGCTCCTGGATGCGACGCCCGAGCCGCCGCACCTGGAGCCCCCGGCGTGGGCGCCCCGGCCCATGCCCGCGCCGGCCGAGCTGCTGGCCGAGGCGATCGTCGAGCGGATGACCGAGCCGGCCGAGATCCTGCGGGGGCTGCGCGCGACCGTGCGCGCTCCGCGGCGCGTGGTCCGGCAGGTGGCCGACGCGCTGGGCGGACTGGGGGCCCTGGCTTGGGCGGGGCTCAACCCAGCTCCCCCGACGCCGCTGAACGTCCCGATAGGACCCCACCGCCGCTATGAGTACGTCCGGGCGTCGCTCGCGGACTTCAAGACCATCAAGAACTCGCTGGGGGGGACCGTGAACGACGTCGTGCTCGGTGTCGTCTCGGGGGCCCTCCGGCGCTGGTTGATCCACCGCAACGTCGACGTGCGGGGTCTGGAGATGAAGGCGATGGTGCCCGTCTCGATCCGGGCCGATCACGAACGCGGGGCGCTCGGCAACCGGGTCTCCGCGATGATCGCCCCCCTGCCGGTCTACGAGCCGGACCCCGTACGCAGGCTGAACATCATCACCCAGCAGATGCAGGACCTGAAGGACTCGAAGCAGGTCGTGGGGGCCGACGTCATCACCCAGCTGTCGGGGTTCGCGCCGCCCACCATCCTCGGTCAGGCCGCCCGGCTGCAGGCGGCGCAGCGCTTCTTCAACCTGCTCGTCACCAACGTCCCGGGGCCACAGTTCCCCCTATACAGCGTGGGACGGGAGCTCCTCGACCTGTTCCCGATGGCGCCACTGGCTGCGAACCAGGCTCTCGGCGTGGCCGTGATGTCCTACAACGGCTCGATGGGCTTCGGCCTGATCGCCGACTACGACTCCATGGGAGACGTCGGCGTGATCGCGGAGGGCATCGAGAAGTCCATCGCCGAGCTGCTGGGCGAGGCCGAGCCGGCGCCCACGAACGGCAGCAGGCGGCCGCGGCGCCGGGAGACGATCGAGGTCAGGTCGCCCGGCTAGGACGACGGGTACCAGCGCTCGATCGAGATCGCGTAGACGATCCGCTGCTCCCGGACCATCGCCTCCCGGTACTCGGCCAGATCCTCCGGGGGGTGCCCGGTGATCATCGCGTAGAGCCGCTCGTTCTCCTCGACCGGGTTCGCGCGCCTGATCTCGCACATGCCCTTCACGGTGACCCACCGGAACCAGTTGCCCTCGTCGAAGACGGTGACCGTGCAACGCGGGTCGCGTTCGAGGTTGCGGGTCCGGACTCGGCCCTCGGTGCCCGACGAGAGGATCGTCTCGCCGTCCAGCGCGTAGAGCATCGGAACGACGTGCGGGCTCCCGTCCGCGGCTGTGGTGGCCATCACCCCACGGGTGTTGGCGGAGAGCAGCGCGAGCATCTCGGAGCGGTCCATCGGACTCACCCTATACACTCGGCTCGATGGAGCGCGACCGCGCCGTCCGGACGGTGATCCTCGCGATCGGAGCGTTCCTCGCCCTGTCCGGGATCTGGGCGTTCGCGAGCCCCGCCACCTTCTACGAGAGGGTCGCCTCGTACCCTCCACCGAACATGCACCTCATCCGCGACATCGGGGCATTCCAGTTCGGGCTCGGCGCCACCCTGCTCGTCTCCCTCGTGCGGAACGACGGACCGCTCGTCGCCCTCGTCGGGACCGCGGCCGGCTCCGTGCTGCACTTCTTCTCGCACGTGATCGACGCCGGCCGAGGGGGCCGGCCCACGGACCCCCTCTCGATCGGGCTGCTCACCGTCGTGGTCGTCCTGGCCGCGGTCTGGCGCGCCCGGTCGGTCGGCCGGACGACGCCCGAGCCGGGGAGCGCGCCCGGCTCGCCTACCGCCGACTAGAGGGCATCCTCCCCGGTCTCGCCGGTCCGGATCCGCCAGACGCCCTCCGCCGCGGTCACCCACACCTTGCCGTCCCCGATCTTGCCGGTCGAGGCGCTGGACAGCACCGTCTCGACGACGCGGTCCACCAGGTCGTCGGAGACGAGCACCTCGACCTTCACCTTCGGGACGAAATCGACCTGGTACTCGGCTCCCCGGTACACCTCCGTATGTCCGCGTTGCCGGCCGAACCCTCGGATCTCGGTGACGGTCATCCCCTGCACCCCGACCCCCTTCAGGGCGTCCTTGACGTCGTCGAGCTTGAACGGCTTCACGACCGCGGTCACGAGCTTCATGGTGGTCTCTCCTCTCTACGCGACGTAGGCTCCCTCGCCGTGCTGCGAGAGATCCAACCCGGTCGTCTCCGCATCCTCGTCCACGCGCAGTCCCACGGCGATGTCTATGACCTTCAGGATGACGAAGGTGGCGACGACCGCCCAGACGATCGTGATGACGACACCGGCGGCCTGCCGTCCCAGCTGGGCCACCCCTCCCCCGTACACGAGTCCATCCTCGGTCGCGAAGACCCCGGTCAGCAGGGCACCGACGATGCCGCCGACGAAGTGAACGCCGACGACGTCGAGCGAGTCGTCGTACCGCCAGCGCCACTTCAGGCGAACCGCGTAGTAGCAGACGGCCCCCGAGACGAAGCCCAGGATGATCGCCGACCACGGGCGGATGAACCCGGCCGCGGGCGTCACCGCCACGAGACCGGCGACCGCCCCGGTCGCCGCACCGACCGCGGTGGGCTTACCGTGCTGGCGCCACTCGGGCAGGATCCACCCGAAGATGGCCGCAGCGGTAGCGATGTGGGTGACGGAGAAGGCCACGGCCGCGTCCCCGTTCGATGCGAGCGCGCTGCCGCCGTTGAAGCCGAACCACCCGAACCACAGCATCGACGCTCCGAGCACGACGAACGGGATGTTGTGGGGAAGCATCCCTCCCGCGTCCGACGGCCACCCCCGTCGCCGACCCACCATGAGCGCCGCGACGAGCGCCGCGGCCCCGGCGTTGATGTGGACGACGGTGCCGCCGGCGAAGTCCAACGCACCGATCCCGTCGGCCCCGAGGAACCCGCCGCCCCACACCCAGTGGGCGACCGGCGCGTAGACGAGGATGGACCATGCAGCGATGAAGGCGACGTAGGCCGAGAACCTCATCCTCTCCGCGAAGGCGCCGGCGATGAGCGCGGGGGTGATGATCGCGAACATCATCTGGAAGATCGCGAAGGCGATATGGGGGACCGTCGGCGCGTAGTCGCTGGGCTCGCCGGTCACGTCCTTGAACCCGAAGAAGTCGAGCCCGCCGACGATCCCGGCGATATCGGGTCCGAACGCCAGGGTGTACCCGACCACCGTCCAGGTGATCGTGACGACACCCAGCGCGACGAACGCGTGCATGATCGTCGCGAGCACGTTCTTGGACCGCACGAGGCCGCCGTAGAAGAAGGCGAGCCCGGGGGTCATGAACATGACGAGAGCCGCGGATACGAGGATCCACGCCGTGTCCCCGCTGTCGATCGCCTCCTGTTGAGCGGCTGCCGCGGGCGTCGCGCCCAGCGCCAACCACCCAACAACGAGCGGGGCGAGCAGCGCCCCCCGTCTCCTGCCCAGCATCGTTCCGACCTCCTGCTCGACGACAGGGCGAAACGTACCGGTCCACCTTTTCCTGCAGATGTCCGTCCGTTACGGGTGTGTGAACGGGATGGGGCCCGCCGATCCGTCGGATGGCAGCCCCGTGGTCCGGCCCTCGCCCGGCGGCGCGCAACCGTGGCAACCCGGACGTATCGGACAGGATGGACGGCCTATGTCCGCTCCGTCCGCATGGAACCCGGAGGACGTGGGGATGGGATGGCGAAGGCTTCGTCGAGCGACAAGGGGGACAGGGGATGCGAGTCGAGGTCCAGCTTCTCTGTGACGACGCGCGGCCGACGCCCATCGGATCCCGCCGCAGACCCAGGACACGCGAGTGGGACGTCCGCCGTCCCTCGAGCACGTACCGGACGGGCATGTCTCACTCGCTCGCCTGGCTCATGGCGCACGAGCGCGCCCGCGAGGAGCGCACCGGCGAGGATACGTAGCGTCAGGTCCGAGCTGGCGGGACGGTGCGCTGGGTCTTCGTCCCGTGCGGGACCGGCCCGACGACGGCCGTCCCCCCGCCCTCCACCTCCACCCGCGACCCCTGCGGCACCTCCACGCGGACCATGCCCATGCCGATCGGACCGCGGTCCGGTGACACCACGACCGAGCTGATCCGGCCGACGCGCTGCCCGTCGTGCAGGAGGGACCGTCCAGGCTCGACCACCGCATCGAGCTCGAGCGGACGTACCACGCGGTTCACGTGTCCGCGGAAGTGGAGACGGGCGACGACCTCCTGTCCGACGTAGCAACCCTTCGTCACCGAGAGCTCGCTCGTCAGCCCCGCCTCCTGGGGGAGGGTGTCCGGGCCGTAGTCGACGGCGAACCTGGGGAGCCCGGCCTCGACCCGCAGGACCTCCCAGAGCTCGACGGGAGCCCGCGGGAGGTCGGGCGCCGTTCCGGTGTGAAGGATCGTCACCGGGAGCCCGCCCACCTCGTCGCCGAACGCGACGCCGCCGCTCGAGCTGGTGACGTGTCCAGGAGCCGGGTGAGGCGCGCCCGGGCCCACCAGCGCGAAGCACGCCCCGGTGCGGTCCTCGACCTCGACGCGGGTCCGGAACCGGTACCTGGTGAACCACGAGGCGAGCTCGTCGGTGGCCGGGGGGTCGACGTCGAGCCAGACCTGCTCCTCGTCCACCGCCGTCCGGAAGTGCGCGAGGACCTTCCCCTTCGGGTCGAGGAAGCAAGACCAGGTCCATCGGCCCTGCTCGACCGCGTCGAGGTCGGCGGTGACGGTGTTCTGCAGGAACCACACCCGCTGGTCCCCGTCGAGGCGGATCAGGCCCCGGCCGGTGACGTCTATCGCTACGGCGTGGTCCCGCGCGACGCGGTAGGCCGCCGAGAGCTCGAGGATCTCCATGAACCAACCGTACCGTCAATATGTAGCCGTGCTGAGGCTGACCAACACGCTGACCCGGACCGTGGAGACGGTCGTCACGCTGGAGGCCGGGAGGATCTCCATGTACTCGTGCGGTCCCACCGTCTACCGGTACGCGCACGTCGGCAACATGCGGACCTACGCCCTGGCCGACCTGATCCGCCGGGTCCTCATCTACCACGGGCTCGAGGTGCGCTCGGTGATGAACATCACCGATGTCGGCCACATGACCGACGAGCTCACCGACTCCGGACGGGACCGGATGGAACTGGCGGTCGAGGACGAGGGCCTGCCCGCGGCCGATATCGCCCGCCGCTACACCGAGGCGTTCCTCACCGACTGCGACCGGGTTGGCATCGGCCGGTTCGACGAGTACCCGGCGGCATCCGATCACGTGCCGCAGATGGTCGATATGACCGCGCGTCTGGTCGAACGCGGCCACGCCTACGAGCGGGGGGGGTCCGTCTACTTCGACGTATCGACCTTTCCCGGTTACGGCGCCCTCTCCGGACAGTCGCTCGAGGACATGCGGGCCGGCCATCGCGTGGACGTCGACCCTGCGAAGCGGAACCATCAGGACTTCCTGCTCTGGAAGTCGGCCGGTCCGGACCGCGCTGTGCGGTTCGACTCGCCGTGGGGGCCGGGCTTCCCCGGCTGGCACATCGAGTGCTCGGCGATGTCCATCCACCTTCTCGGCTCCCGCTTCGATATCCACACCGGCGGCATCGACAACGTCTTCCCACACCACACCGACGAGAGGGCGCAGTCGGACGCCGCCACCGGTCACGAGGTCGTGCGGATGTGGGTCCACGGTGACCACCTGCTGGCGGACGGGGCGAAGATGGCGAAGTCGGCCCGCAACGTGGTGACCGTGGGTGAGCTGCTCGAGGATGGGTTCGACCCGCTCGCCCTGCGGGCGCTCTTCTGGTCGGCGCGGTACCGACGCCAGGTCGACTTCACGAGGGCGGCGTTGGAGGCCGCCGCGACCGGGCTCCGCCGCCTGCGCGAGCGCATCGCCGCCCTCGGCCGCCCCGGTCCCGCGCCTTCGACGGACGCCGGGGTGAGGGATGCGCTGACGGAAGGAGCGGCGCTGGCCCACCACGACCGGTTCATGCGAGCCATCGACGACGACCTCGATGTGCCGGCCGCGATGGCGGCGCTCCACGAGATGGTCGGTGACGATCACGTGGCGCCCGACGCGCGGGTGATGCTGGCCGGGTCCTGGGACAACGTCCTTGGGCTGCGTCTGGTCGAGGACGACGCGGTGAGCTCCCGCGTGATCGCGCTGATCGAGGAACGGGATCGGGCGAGGCTCGCCCGGGACTACGCCCGGGCCGACCGGATCCGAGAGGAGCTCGCCGCCGAAGGGGTAGACCTCATGGACACGGACGGCGGCACCCGGTGGGTCCGGCGCGGGTGACTCAACCGGAGGCCGCGGCGCCGAGCTTCGCGGAGAGCGCCCGTCGCTCCTCCTCGGTCCAGACCGGACCCGTCACGTAGAAGACGTCGACCGCGTCCGTCCCGTACGTGGCGACGCGAGCGGAGTGGATGTCGCAGCCGGCTGCGTGAAGGGTGTGGGCCAGCCGGTACAGGAGCCCGATCGAGTCCGCGCAGTGCACCTCGACGATCGCCTGCCCCGACGATCCTTCTATCGACACCTGCACCGGCCTCGGGGGCCGGGGGGGCCTCCTGGTCCTGCTCGCCTTCTGGCGCAACGCGGCATCGAGATCGAGGGCGCCGTCCAGGGCGCGGACGATGTCCGAGCGGGCGCGCTCCCACCGCTGCGCGGATACCGGTCCGTGCGCGCTGCGCACGCGGTACAGCTCGAGCGCGACCCCGTCGTCGAGGGTCCGGATGTCCGCGCTCATCACGTCGACGCCGCGGAGCGCCAGGGCCCCGGCCACGCTGGCGACCATCCCGGGACGATCCCGGGCCACCACCGCGAGCTCGTCCACCACGTCCCCGGGGCGGACCTCCACGCGCACCTCTCCCGGAGCGACCGGATCCGCCGAGAGAGGGCCCGCCCACCCCTCGCCGAGCGGCTCGGGGGTCGGGGGCCGTCCCTGCGCGAGTACGGACAGCACCCGGGAGTACAGCTCCCGCACGAGCGAAGCCCGGAAGGGGGACCAGGCCTCCGGACCGGTGGCACGAGCGTCGGCGCGGGTCAGCAGATAGAGGAGGGCGAGGCGCCTCTCGTCGCCGACGCGCGAGGCCATCTCCCGGACGACGACGTCGTCCTCTAGGTTGCGGCGGACGGCCGTCTCCGCGAGCACCAGGTGCTCCCGCACGAGGAAGGCGATCTCCTGCACGATCTCCTCGGGGAGCCCCATCCGCCGTCCGGCCTCCTCGGCGAGCTCCGAGCCGAGGACGGAGTGGTCCCCGCCCCGACCCTTCCCTATGTCGTGCAGGAGCGCCGCCACCACCAGTGATGTGGCATCGCCGATCCTCGACCAGGCATCGGCCAGCTCGGGATCGGCGACCTCCCGCTCGTCTGCGACCTGGGCGACCGTCTCCAAGAGGTGCATGTCCACGCTCAGCCGGTGGTACAGGTTGCGCTGAGGGAGGCACCGCACGTGCTCCCACCCGGGCAGGAGGGCGGCGAGGAGACCGGACTCGTCCATCGCCGCCAACGCGTCGGACGATCGACGACCGCCATGCAGCAGCTGCAGGAAGCGGTGGAGGGCGGCCGGGGTCCAGACGGGCTCCCCGTCGGAGAGCGACGAACGCAGCCGGGCCAGCGATACGCGGGAGAGCGGAACGCGGTGGGACGACGAGAGCTCGAACGCGCGCAGCCACCCGGCCGGGTCGTCCGCCACCGATTGGGCGGCGAGCACGTGCAGCCGTCCGTCGCGCAGGACGCAGCCATCGCCGAGAGCGTGCTCCCGCCGCCTCGTCAGCGCGCGCCGGGGGCGTGCTGCTCGATGCCACGCATCCTCGACCACGGAGGCGAGAGCTCGGGAGCCGCGGTAGAGGTCACGCATGAGCGCGTCGCCCGCGTCCGCTCCGAGGCCGAGACCCAGGTCCCCGGCCACGGCGTCCTGGTCGTCGAGGTAGAGGACATCGACCTTGCGGCGGGCCCGCAGGTGCATCTGGATCCTGACCCTCTGGAGCGATCGATGCGCCCGGTCCACGATCGCCGCGTCCTCAGCGGCGAGCAGTTCGGCCGGGTCGACGCCGACCACCTTCGCCATCCAGCGCACGGACTGGACGTCTCGCAGTCCGCCGCGTGAGTCACGGATGTCCGGCTCGAGGAGGTGCCCCGCGTGCCCGTGCCTCGCGTGGCGAGCTGCGTCCGCCGTCCTCAACGACCGAAGGATCCGCGCCCGCGCCCGGGCCACCGCCCGATCGATCGTCGATCGGAGTTCGAGGAAGAGGGAACGGTCACCCGCTAGGAGGCGCATGTCCAGGACGGCGGTGGTCTCCTCGAGCTCGTCTAGCATGGCCACCGTCTCCCGTGGCGTCCGGACGCGGTTGCCGACCTCTCGACCCGCGTCCCACAAGGGGTAGAGGAGCTCGCGTGTCAGGCGCTCGACGTCGGGCGGGGTCCAGCCCCGATGGACGAGCATCAGGTCCAGGTCGCTGTACGGCGCGAGTTCGCGCCGTCCGTAGCTCCCGAGAGCGACCAGGACGACGCCCTGGGGGCGGCGCCCCGTCCTCAGGAGGGCATCGTCGAACAGGTCCTCCACTATCGCGTCGACCGATGCGCTGTGGGAGCCGAGGATCGCCAGCGGGTCCTCGCCGTCCCGCTGCGCTGCGGCCAGCGCCTCCCGCGCGGCGCCGAACCGGTCGGCGGTTCCGGTCATCCGTCCTGCCGCACCTCGACGCGGACCCGCGTCGCGCCGGTGCCTTCCTCGAGCGCCCTCCGCACACGGCGTTCGACGTCATCGGGGTCGGCCCCGTCTTCCGTCTGTACCCGGACACCCACCTTCCTGTGTCCGGCCGGTCCGCGTACCTCGATGTGGTCGACGCACACCACACCGTCGACCGATATGGCCGCGCGTGCTGCGCGCTCGTCGAGAGCCGGGTCGCGTCGGCCCGTGAGTGCGAGCAACAGGTCCGCGGCCTTGCGCAGTCGGGGAGCCATGGAACGAGTATCCGCGCAAAGAGACTCCCCCGCGACGACCGCCGCGGGGGAGCTGATCCAGGGTCCCGACCGGGACCTAACGCTTCTTCGAAGTCGTCTTCTTGGCGCCCGTCTTCTTGGCACCAGACTTCTTCGCACCAGTCGTCTTCTTGGCGCCAGTCGTCTTCTTGGCACCAGACTTCTTGGCACCGGTCTTCTTCGCTGTCGTCTTCTTCGCGCCAGTCGTCTTCTTGGCGCTGGTCTTCTTCGCGCCGGTCTTCTTGGCGCTGGTCTTCTTCGCCGCTGGCTTCTTGGCGCTCTTCTTCGCGCCAGTCTTAGCGGCGGGCCGCTTGGCTGCCGTCTTGGCACCAGTGCGCCTCGCGGGCTTCTTCGCTGCCTTCTTCGTCGGCATCCGGTCACCTCCTTTCCACGATCGGATGACCCCTTTGACGCTTCGTTGCGCTATCGATCCAACACGTGCCTACGATAGCCACACATCACAGAAGTTGGAAGGCACTTCGATCGATGTTCGATCACGCAACTGCGTCGCGATCGTCCGAGTGGATCAAGATGCGCGCGCGTGCCGTCGTCCGATCCTCACCGCGGCGACGCGGCCGAGCACATCGCGGATGTCCTCTCCTTCAGCGATCGCCGCGAAGAGTTGATTCGACTGGCGGCGTAGACGCGTCCGCTCGCGCTCGGTGAGTCCGCCCCAGATGCCGTACCGTTCGCCGTTCGCGAGCGCGTACTCGAGGCATTCGAGGCGCACGGAACAGTTCACGCAGACGCGCTTCGCGGAGTCACCCGGGCTCCCGCGCTCCGGGAAGAAGAGATCCGGATCCGCGTCGAGACAGGCGGCCTTCTCCTGCCAGTCATACCTGATCCGCCACACGGCCCTGCCCCCTTGTGAGGAAACAGCATGTTTGTAATTACGTTCGTGTGATTGTAGGCGGCTGTTGTTGACTGCGCAAGGGGTGAGTTGCGTGCGTAATGATTCGTCGATGCAGGAACCCTCATCGCGCAGCGCGGCCGTGCGTCCGTTCCTCGTCATGGAGCTCCTGGACCGTGCACGCGCGATGCAGGACAAGGGGCTCGATATCGTGCACCTCGAGGTGGGGGAGCCGGACCTCCCAGCGCCAGCGGCGGCCACGCGCGCGGGGATGTCGGCGGTGCGCGAAGGTCGGACCAGGTACACCCCTTCGGCCGGACTACCCGAGCTTCGCGCCGAGCTCGCGAGGACGCTCGCGATCGAACACGACGTGGACATCGACCCGGCCCGGGTGTTGATCACCACCGGTTCCTCGGCCGCCCTTCTACTCTCCTTCGCGGCCACCACCGAACCGGGGGACGAGGTGCTGCTCGCGGATCCCGGTTACCCCTGTTACGCGAACATCCTGCGGACGCTCGGAGTCACTCCTCGGTACGTCCCGGTGGTTCCAGAGCAGGGGTGGGTGCTCGATCCCGAGATGGTGTGCGAGTGCGTCTCTCCGAGGACGGCCGCGATCGTCGTCAACTCGCCCGCGAACCCGACGGGAGCGATCGTTCCCAGGGACGCGCTCGCGTCGCTGGCTGATGCGGGTCCGCGCGTCATCTGCGACGAGATCTATCAGGGCCTGACCTACGGACAGGACGCCGCGTCGATCCTCGCGGTCAGCTCCGACGCGTATGCGGTCGGCGGGTTCTCGAAGCGGTACGCGATGACCGGATGGCGGGTCGGATACCTGGTCGCGCCCACGGCACACGTGGGAGCGGTGAGCGCGATGCAGCAGAACCTCTACATCTCGGCTCCCGAGGCCGGACAGCTGGCCGCGCCGGCCGCCCTGGGAGCGACCGAGGAGACCGGGTCGATGCGGCGCACCTTCGAGGAGCGCAGGGCCGTGCTGCTGCGCGAGCTCGCGCGGATAGGCCTGGACGTCCCCGTCGCGCCCGCGGGCGCGTTCTACGTGTTCGTCGACATGAGACGGTTCACCGAGGACTCCCTGGCGTTCGCGCACGACCTCCTGCTGCGCGGACACGTGGCGGTGACACCGGGGATCGACTTCGGACCGCGCGGCGAGGGCTGGATCCGACTGTCGTACGCAGCCTCGACCGATCGCCTCGTGGAGGGGGTCCGCAGGATCGGGTCCTATCTGGAGGAGCTGTGACGACCTGGACGGCGCGCCCTCTCCTCGTCGATCGGTCCGTCGAGCTCGAAGCAGAGCTCGTGGTGCCGGAGGGCGCCGCACGACTGGTCGTCGTCCTCTGCCACGGCCTGCCGTCCGGCTCGCCGCGCGACCCGGACGACCCGGGATACCCGGGCCTGGCTCGAGCCCTGGCCTCCCAGGGCTTCGCCGCCGCGCGGTTCTCCTTCAGCGGATGCTACGGGTCGGGCGGAGATCTCTCCATGCCGGGATGGGTGGACGACCTGGCTGCGGTGGTCCGCGCCGTCCGGACCGCGGTCACGGCTCCGGTCGCCGTCGTCGGGTCGTCGTTGGGCGGGGCCACCGCTCTCATCGAAGCGGCCGGCGATCCGTCGGTGGGTGCCGTGGCCACACTGGCCGCACCCGCCGACCTCGAGTCGCTCACGGCGGAGGACGGCGGAGCGGGCTTCATCGACAGGGTCCGGGCCACCGGACTCTTCCGGACCCCCGGGTACCCACCGGACCCGGTGGGATGGGCACGGCAGCTCCTCGAGACGCGCCCGGAGGACGCCGCACGCGAGCTCGGCGAAAGGCCACTGCTCGTGCTGCACGGGGGCCGGGACGACGTGGTCCCTCCCGAGCACGGGGAGAGGATCGCCGCCGCCGCGTCCGGACCCGTCGAGCACGTGCTGCTACCGGGGGCGGGGCACCAGCTGAGGCGCGACCCCGACGCCATCCGCGCGCTCGAGGAGTGGCTCGGACGGATGGCGCGTCGGCTCAGCTGAGGTAGCGCCGCCAGATGAGGCCGGCGGCCGAGATCATCAGGAACGAACCGAACAGGCCGGCGAGGGCCATCGGCTGGCTGGCGGGCTGCGGGTCGGGTTCGGGG
>DATLFR010000144.1 GCA_035540895.1 Actinomycetota bacterium
GTTACGCGCATGCGACCTCCCGGCCGTCCCCCGCCGGCCACCCCTGTAGAGCGACAAGCGTAGCGCTAACCGAGTGGATGTCGTTTGACCGTGGCGATCTCGGGTCCCAGGAACCGGTGCCCGAGACGTTGGAACTCGTGCTCGTCACCGGACGTCCGGAACTCGTACGAGGCCTCGGCGTTCGCCGAGAGCATGTCGTTGGCCACGAGGACGGTGTAGACGTCCTTGGCGGTCTCCTCGGCCGACGACACGAGCAGGACGTCCGGACCCATCACGTACTGGATGGTGGCCGAGAGCAGCGGGTAGTGCGTGCATCCGAGTATCAGCGTGTCCACCCCGGCCCTCTTCATGGGCTCGAGGTAGTTCCTGGCCGCCTCCATCACCTGGGGGCCCGTCGTCTCGCCCGTCTCGACGAAGCGCACGAAGTCCGGACACGCCTCCGACACGACCTCGACGGGCCGGCGGGTCAGCGCGATCGCCTCCTCGTACTGTCCGGACTCGATCGTGGCGGGGGTCCCGATGACACCGATGCGGCCGTTCCGGGTGAGCCGGACCGCGGTCTGGGCGGGCGGGTTGATCACCGTCACGAGCGGGACGGGCAGCTTCGGACGCCCGAGCCTCCACAGGGCCGACGACGCGGAGTTGCAGCCGACCACCACCAGCTTCACGCCGTCGGCCAGCAGGTGGTCGATGATCTCGGTGGCGTACCGGTGGACGTCGGCCAGGGGCTTCGTGCCGTAGGGGTACCGGCCGTTGTCCCCGTAGTACACGATCGACTCGCGCGGGAGGTGGTCGATCACCGCTCGGGCGACGGTCAGGCCGCCGAGGCCCGAGTCGAAGATGCCGATCGGGCGGGACGGGTCCGTCGTCACCACCAGATCTGTCCCTCGAGCCGGCGCGACACCTCGTCGGGATCGGCGCTGTGCACGCCGGTGGACATGTACCTCCACCCCCCGTCCGCGAGGAGCACCACGACGGACCTGGTCTTCAACGAGTCGACCGCTCGCAGGGCCGCATGGACGGCGGCGCCGCCCGAGATGCCGGCGAAGATCCCCTCGCGCTCGAACAGCGTCCGGGTCATCCGGAAGGCATCGAAGGATCCGACCATGAACTTGCGGTCGATGACGGACACGTCGAGGATCGGGGGGATGTAGCCCTCCTCGAGGGAGCGCAGACCCTGGACCAGGTCCCCCGCGGGGGGCTCGGCCGCAACCACCTTGATGGCGGGGTCGTGTGCCTTCAGCGCCCGCCCGACCCCGGTCAGGGTGCCGCCGGTTCCGAGCCCGGCGACGAACATGTCCACATCGGGCAGGTCGCGCAGGATCTCGGCCGCCGTACCCTGCTCGTGCGCGCGCGGGTTCGCCGCGTTCTCGTACTGGTTCAGCATCAGGTACTTCGGGTCGCGGGCCATCTCCTCGGCCACCCGTATCGCCCCGTTCGTGCCCTGGTCCCCCGGGGACAGATGGATCTCGGCGCCGTAGATGCTCAACAGCTCCCGCCGCTCGGAGGAGGCCGACTCCGGCATCACGACCGCCAGCCGCAGCCCCTTCAGGCGGGCGACGAGCGCGAGGGCGATCCCGGTGTTCCCCGAGGACGGCTCGAGCAGGACCCGGTCCTCCTCCAGGGCGCCGTCGGCCTCCGCGGCCTCGATCATGGCGAGCGCGATGCGGTCCTTCACGGACCCGGTGGGGTTCTGTCCCTCCAGCTTCACGTAGACGCGGGAGCCGGCTGGGGAGAGCTCCCGCAGCTCGACGAGTGGCGTGTCCCCGATCGTGTCGAGGATGGAAGGGTGCCGCACGGGGTCAGCCTCCCGCCACGGCGGGCAGGACACTGACCGTATCGCCGTCCTTGAGCGGGGTCTGCAGCGATTCGAGGAACCGAACGTCCTCGTCGTTCACGTACACGTTGATGAACCGGTGGAGCGCGCCGTCCTCGGAGACGACGGCGGCCCGGAACCCGGGATGCCGTGCGTCGATGTCGTCGATCACCTGCGCCAGCGTCGTCCCGCTGGCCTGGACCGTGGCTTGGTCACCCGTGTGCTTCCTGAGAACGGTAGGGATACGGACCTGGATGCTCATGTGTTCACCCCGCAGAAGTGTTCGTAGTCGATGAGGGAAGTGATGCTCGGCTCGGGTCCACAGAGCGGACATCGCTCGTCGCGGACGACCCGGACCTTCGTGAACGACATCTCGAGCGCGTCGTAGAGCAGGAGGGAGCCGACGAGCGGCCGGCCGATGCCCGTGAGGACCTTGATGGCCTCGGTCGCCTGTATGCAGCCGACCACGCCGGCGAGCACCCCGAACACGCCTGCCTGGGCGCAGTTCGGGACCGACCCGGGGGGAGGCGGGTTCGGGAAGAGGCAGCGGTAGCAGGGGGAAACGTCGACGCGTGGATCGAAGACGGTGACCTGCCCCTCGAACTGGAAGATGGCACCGGTCACGAGCGGTAGACCGCCCATCCGCGCGGCGTCGTTGGCGAGGTATCGGGTAGGGAAGTTGTCCGACCCGTCCACCACCAGGTCGTATCCGGCGAGGATGTCCATCGCGTTGCCGGACCCCAGTCGCACGAGGTGGGTCCGGACCTCCACCTCCGGGTTGACGTGGGCGATCGTGTCCCGTCCGGACTCGACCTTGGGCCGCCCGATATCGGACGTCCCGTGCAGGATCTGTCGCTGGAGGTTCGTCAGCTCGACAAGGTCGTCGTCGACGAGGCCGAGCGTCCCCACCCCCGCGGCGGCGAGGTAGAGCGCGACCGGGGAGCCGAGACCGCCCGCGCCCACCACGAGCACCTTCGAGTCCATGAGGCGGCGCTGCCCCTCGCCTCCCACCTCGGGGAGGATGATGTGGCGGGCGTACCGGTGGACCTGCTCCTCGCTGAGGTCCCTCATGCGAGCTCCAGCTCGATCTCCTCGCGAACGGCCTGGTCGACTATCCGCCAAGCCCTAACGACCGGGGCGGCCGGGTCGGCGAACGAGACGATCACGTACGCGGCCTCGGGGTAGTAGGCCCAATCCTCGTCCGTCTTCGAGGGGTAGGCCGGTGAGCGCGTGTGCGAGTGATAGATGCCCACCAGCTCCAGACCCTCCTCTTCCATCTCGCGGAACACCTGGAGCTGCTCCTTCGGGTCCATCCGGTACAGGACCGGCGAGCGCTCGGCGTTGGTCATCTGGAACAACCGCGTCACCTCGCCGTCTCTTCCCGCCAGCAGGCCGCACGCCTCGTTGGGCATCTCGGCCCGGCACTGGGCGATCATGGCGTCGGCGAGGGTCCTGGGGATACGCAGCATGGGTCTTCCGCTCTAAGAACAACCGGCACCATGATAGAGGCGACCCATGGCGGGAGGAGGTTCGAACTCCTACCCCTCGGGTGGGAGTTCCGGCAGCCGGGCGTCCCGGAGGGCAGCCCTGCGGATCTTCCCCGCGTCGTCGCGCAAGGGCTCCGCTGTGCGCTCGAAGGTCTCGGGGATCTTGTAGGAGACGAGCCGCTCGGCCAGGAAGGACCGCAGCTCGTCGTCGCCCACCTCCCCCTCCGTCTGCACGATGGCGTGGACGCGCTGGCCCAGATCCGGGTCGGGGAGGCCGATGACCGCCGCGCCCGCGACCCTCGGGTGCTCTCCCAGGGCCGCCTCCACCTCCGCGGGGTACACGTTGGCGCCGCCCCGCAGGATCAGGTCCGTCCGGCGGTCGGCGAGGTACAGGTACCCGTCCTCGTCGAGCCAGCCCATGTCCCCGATCGTCTCCCAGCCGTCGCGCTCGACCGGGTCGGCCCCCACGTACCGGTAGGTCGGACGCGACGGGTCCGGGCCCCGCATGAACACCTCCCCCACCTCCCCAGCGGGCAGCTCGTCGCCGTCCGGTCCCCGGACGCTGATGTCCCCCACTATCGGACGTCCCACCGAGCCTCGGTGCACGAGCCACTCCGTGCCGCTGATGATGGTTACTCCCTGTGCCTCGGTGCCGGCGTAGAGCTCCCAGACCCGGTCGGGACCGAGCCAGGTGATCCAGGCCTCCTTCACCCAGGGCGGACAGGGAGCCGCTCCGTGCCAGACCCGCTGAAGGGCGGACACGTCGTAGCGCGCATGGTCGGGGAGACGGGAGATCCGGCCCATCATGGTCGGGACCATCCACGCCCAGTCGGCGCGGTGCCTCTCGGCCAGATCGAGCCAGCCCGCGGCGTCGAACCTCTCCATCACGACGAGGTGGTTGCCGGAGAACAGCCCGAGCGACGAGAACATGAACGGCGCGTTGTGGTACAGGGGGCCCGCCACGAGCTGCGTGCCGTCGGGGACGATGCCGAAGACGGCGCAGACGATCGGCTGGGTGAGTCCGGGAGCTCCCGACTCGATGATCTTCGGCCGGCCGGTGCTCCCGCCCGAGGTGGGCGCCTTCCACGACCTGCCCACGCGCTCAGGGAGCGGGTCGTCAGGCAGGGACGGGTCCGGTTCGTGACCCGGCGGGAGCGTCGGTCCGGTGTGGGTGCCGTCCGGGAGCCCGACGACGAGCGCGGGCTCGGCCAGGTCCAGGATCGCCTCCCGCTCGGCTCGGGGCAGCCGCGATGAGATCGGCTGCGGGATCGCTCCGAGCTTCCAGGCGGCGACCGCCGCCTCGAAGAAGGAGATCGAGTTGGGGAGGGCGATGGCCACGTAGTCGTCGGTCCGGACGCCGAGCCGCTCGTAGGCCCGGGCGAGCCGGTTCGTCCGGCTCGCGAGCTCGGCCCGGGTGACCGTCCGGGGCCCGCAGGTGATCGCGGGCATGTCCGGCGCCTCGGCGGCCAGCCGGTCGAGGGCCTGCCCGATGGGCATCTCGTCCATCGCCGTATGCTCCCACGACGGCGAAAGGACGGTCTCCGGTCAGGGCGGCCCGATCAGGACGTCGACGTTGCGCTCCCCCCAGTCGGCCGCGATGCCCACCACCCGTCTCCCCGCTCCCAGTCGGCGAGCGAGAGCGCGAGCAGCCATGAGGACGGCACCCGTGGAGGGGCCGAAGAAGAACCCCGCGTGCCGTCCCAGCTCCCGGACCGCCTCGTGCGCCTCCCACCACGGCACCGGATAGACCTCGTCGACGAGCTCGCGCCGGAACAGCTGCGGGACGAAGCCGGCTCCCATCCCCGGGATCCGGTGCTCGCCGGGTCGACCCCCGGAGAGCACCGCGGACTCCGCCGGCTCGACGGCGGTCGTGACGCACGAGGGGTTGCGTTCCTTCAGTACGGCCGCGCAGCCGGAGAGCGTGGCTCCCGTCCCGACGCCGGCCACGAACCCGTCGACCCCTCCGTCGCACTGGGTCCAGATCTCCTCGCCGGTGGCGTGATGCGCGGACACGGCGGCCGGGTTCGAGAACTGGTGCAGGACCACCGCCCCTTCTCGGGCGAGCCGGTCGGCGTGGCGGATCGCGCCCGACATCCGCTCCGCGGGGTCGGTCAGGATGAGCTCGACGCCGAGGATCTCGAGGTTGGCCCTCCGCGGGGCAGGCATGTCCTCGGGAGCCACCACCACGACCCGGTACCCCTTCGCCCGACCGATCACCGCGAGGGCCGTCGCGGTGTTCCCGGTGGAAGCCTCGACGATCGCCGCCCCCGGCCGGAGGAGCCCGCGCCGCTCGGCGTCGGCGATCATCGCGAGGACCGCGCGGTCCTTTATCGAGCCCGACGGGTTGTCTCCCTCGACCTTCAGGCAGATCTCGGCGCAGCCATCCTCCGCGCCGAGCGTGATCATGACGGAGCCACCGACGAACTCCAGGACGTCGCTCGCGATCGGCGGAGGCGTGGTCAAGCGTCGACCTCGATGGTGCCGGGGGGGCCTTCGACGATCCGCCCGATCAGGGATCCCACCCCGCGTGCGGCGAGCCCCTGGGCCACATCCTCAGGACAGGCCCCCAACAGGCCTCCTGACGTCTGAGCATCGGCGAGCAGGACCTCGACCGACCGAGGGACCTCGCCGAGCCGGAGGTGAGGGCGCACGGCCTCCAGGTTGCGCGAGGTCCCGCCGGGCACGGCCCCGGCCTCGGCCAGCTCGGCGGCGTGTGGGAGGAGCGGGACGGCTCCAGCTTCGATCGTGGCCGCCGTCCCGGACGCCTTCATCATCCGATGGAGATGACCGAGGAGCCCGAAGCCGGTCACGTCCGTGCAGGCCCGGACACCCTCGCGGACGAACGCCTCGGCCGCCGCTGCGTTGAGCGTCGTCATCGAGTCGACCGCGGAATCGACCGCGCCCGAGGGCGCCATATCCCTCTTCAGAGCGGTCGTGACGATACCGGTGCCTATGGGCTTCGTGAGGATGAGCACGTCCCCGGGCACGGCCCCATCGAGCCGCATCGCCCGCTCGGGATCGACGAACCCGACCACGCACATCCCGTACTTGGGCTCCGGGTCGTCCACCGTATGCCCCCCGACGATGACCGTCCCGGCGCCCGCGGCCGCGTCCGCCCCGCCGCGCAGCACGTCCGCGAGCAGGCTGAGCGGCAGGGTCTCGCGCGGCCACCCGACCAGGTTGAGAGCCCATGCCGGGCGGCCTCCCATCGCGTAGACGTCGGAGAGGGCGTTGCACGCCGCGATGCGGCCCCAGTCGTAGGCGTCGTCCACTACGGGGGTGAAGAAGTCCGTCGTGAGGACGAGCGCGTCCGACCCACCCGTCCGCAGGACCGCTGCGTCGTCCGCTTCGTCGAGCCCGACGAGGACGCTGGGGTCGGCGGGGTGGGAGCCGAAGGCACGGAGGACCTCACCTAGGTCCTCGAGTCCGAGCTTGCACGCTCAACCCGCGCCGTGCGAGTAGGCGGTGAGCCTGATCGCCTCCGTCATGTCACCCCCTCTCCTCGTGGGGGGCCAGTGTAAGGGGGCCAGGTGTCGGCCCCCGGTGCTACCTTGCAGGAGCCTTCCCCGCGGCCTTCCCCACGGCTCGCAGGAGGCACCATGACAACCTCGCGCCATGCATACCGTTGCCTCGGGGCGCTCGCCATCTCCGCGCTTCTCGTCTCGGCAGCGGTGATCACCCCGGCACCCGAGGCGCTCGCGTCTACCTTCGGCTCCCGCACGCTCGCACGCGGGAGCTCCGGCGCTGATGTGCTCGAGCTGCAGATCCGGGTGGCCGGTTGGTACTCGAACTGCGCCGGCGTCCCGTGCCACGAGCACTTCCCGCTCGACTCGAGCTTCGGGACGAAGACGGAGCGGGCGGTGAAGAACTTCCAGAAGGCGTACGGCCTCCCGATCGACGGCCGAGCCGACGGCGACGACTTCGACAAGCTGAAGGGGCTCGAACGTTCCGACGGGTCCACGCTGCACTTCTCGTGGAGCGAGTTCCATGAGAAGAAGGGCACGAGATGCTCCACCTCCAACGCAGGGACGTTCAACGGCGGGCGGGTCGACGCCAAGACCGTCCGGGAGAACGTGCGGAGGCTGATGTATCGGCTGGAGGTCCTTCGCCACAGGCGGGTCAGCCCCGTCTACATCGGGTCGGGCTTCCGGTCCGTGAACTACAACTCCTGCGTGAAGGGGGCCTCCCAGAGCCAGCACATGTACGGAACAGCGATGGACGGGAAGATGAAGCACGTCCACCAGGGCCACATGCGCGGGTTGGCCAAGACGTCCGAGTTCCACGGCATCTTCTGCTACGACGACCCCCACAACCACCTGGACATCCGCAAGGACAACCCGGCCACCGGAGGCGGCTTCGTCTGGCCGTCGACGGACCCGTCCGGTCGGGACAGGACCGCGAAGGGCGGCATCTGCTACGGCGGGTACAGCAGCCCGCCCACGACGGGCAACCACCCACCGGCCGAGGGTCCCTCGCTCGCCGAGGTCTCGGTGAGGCTGGAGGACTCGGCGACGGACGGGACCGACGTGGAGGACCCGGAGGGAGCCGCGATGCGGGACGGGCCCGAGGACGTCTGGATGAGCGAGGATGAGTGACGCCCTGCATAGGACCCGGGTGCACAGGGCCGCGGCGGCGGTCCTGTGCACGGCGGCCCTACTACCGAGCGCGTGCACGGGGGGCGGGCCGACCGGGGGCATCGACCCGGCGGCGGACGCGGCCGCCCGTCCGGTCTCGGCGCAGGCGGGGGCGATCCTGTTCACCCGGGACCTGGCCACGGGAGGACAGCTCCTAGCCTCCCGGGGCCCTACGGGACAGATCGAGCGGATCCGACGGCTGGCTCCCAACGAACGTGTCTCCAGCAGCGGCGGACTGCTCCTCGTGACCACGGACCGTCGGCCCGAGCTCGGTCAGGGACACTTCGAGGCGGACCCGCACGTCACGATCCACGACGGGCGAGGTCGGCCGATCCTCGATCTCGGGAGAGCCGTCGCGGCGGACGTCGAGGCCGGCGGGCGAAGGGTCGTCTACGCCACGCCCTCGGCCGTGCATACGTGCGCGCCCGACGAGGAAGGGTGTGCGGGCGTGTCCGCCACCATCTCGGTGCGGGAGCTCGGCGGGGAACACGACCCGGTGGAGCTCGGGTCGTGGGACGACGTCCTCGGCGTGCGATGGGGAGAGAAGGACGCGGTCCTCCTCGAGCGCTCCCGGGAGAACCTGCTGGTGCGCATGGGGGCTGCGGCTGTCCAGGGACCCCCCGGGAAGATCCTGCAGACGATCCCTCGCTCGGGACAGGTCCTCACCGCACAGCGCGGGCACCGGGTCCTGACCCTCGCGCACGCCGACGGACGCGTCCTGTGGGAGACCGACTACATGCCCGCCCGTGCGGACGGCCGCGTCTCCCCGGACGGTTCTCGGCTGATCGTCCAGGAGACACGCGCCAGGGACGGAGGCGACGCCGAGACCCGGCTGAGCATCGTGACCCCCGGGCGTGCGCCGCACCATCTCGAGGAGGGACGGGCTGACGGGGAGCTCCACTGGACGCCCGACGGAAGCGTCTACACGTACCGCCGGACCTCGCCCCGCGGCGGGTTCGAACTCGTGGCGTGTCGAGCCTCCGACGACCGGTGCCATCCCGTCTGGGCGTGGCGGGAGCCGATACAGATCATCCACCTGATGGGGAGGGGAACATGATGAAGACGCTAGCGCGACTGGTCCTGGCGCTCTGCATGGCGGCGTCCTTCGCGACGCCGGTCGCGGCGGACGCGATGAGGATCCACACGGTCTCGGCTCCCGGGCTCACCTGGCTCCCGGAGCCGCCGGGACCGACGCCGACGGCTGCGGTCAGATGCTCGGATGCCACCTGGGGCCGCCTCGCGGACCGGTTCACGGTGGCCGGGATGCCAGCGCTGCAGAGGATGGAGCTGGTGACCGGCGGCATGCCGGCGAACCTGGATGCCTCCGCGGTGTGGAGCGCCCTGAGCCAGGCCGGCCGGACCTGGAACGACGAGGCCAACGATTGCGGGCGGCCGGACCGGTCCGGGTTCGGGTTCTGGCTCGCCGGCGCGCGGACCGCGATGTCCACGATCACCTACGACGGCGTGAACACGGTCCGGTTCTCGTCGAACCTGTGCGAGCAGAGGACCCACGTCGCCTGCATCCTGCTGCAGAGCGACCCCGAGACCGGGAAGCCCCAGGGGTGGGACATCGTCCTGGACCCCCTGTACCCGTGGGGGACGTCGGCCGGACCCTGGCTTGACCTCCGAGCGGTCCTCACACACGAGCTCGGACATGCGATCGGGCTCGCCGACCAGGGAAGATCGGCCACGACGTGCGATCCCCGGAGGGCGTCCCTCACGATGTTCTCGTGCACGTGGCCGGGGGACACGGTCAAGCGCACGCTAGCGTTGGGAGACGCCTTGGGGGTAGAGGGGGTGAGCAGCGGTGCGTAGGACGCTCGTTCTGATGGCCGCGGTGACGGTGGTCGCGCTGCAGCCGGTCGCGCCGGCGGTCGCCGCAGACGCGGGGAACGCACGGGTGGAGCTGGTCTCCGTAGAACCGGCCGCGCCGGCGGCCGGGGAAGAGGTGACCTTCACGTGGCGGGTGTCCGACCCGGACCCGTTCGCAGTCATGGTCGAGTTCGACCTGCACTACGGCGACGGACCGCATACCCGGCCCCCCGGGGGCGTCTCGCTGCCGTGCTCGGAGGTCGTCCATGCCGCCGGCCTCGAGCACACCTTCAAGACCTTCCACCGCTATCGCTCTCCCGGGGCCCACGAGGGACGGGTGACCATCACGACGCAGCAGATGGTCTGCGGGGCGCCGCTCGGACAGCGGGAGACATCCCCGACGGTGGCGTTCGTGGTCCAGGTCCACTGAGCACTAGGGCGGCCCCCACCGATCGGTGGGGGCCGCCCGATCGCTCGATCTCAGGACGCCTGGCGGTCGTACCAGCGAACGGGATGCTCCTCGCCGTGGCGCTGCTCGTACTCGGTGACGCAGGCGTCGTAGGTCCGGTTCCCGACCTGCTCCACGTGCCGGATGAACCCGTCCGAGAGCCCGATGACCCGGAGACGCTTCGTGAGCGAGAAGAGCGAGAACTCCATGACCTCGCGCGGGTTGATGCGCAGGTCCTCCGGGATCATCGACGGGTCGTTGATCGCGAACTTGCGGTCGGGGGCGATGATCGTCCAGCAGGCCGGTTCGATGAGGGAGTCGATGACCGACTCGATGTTCGGCGCGTACCCGTCCGCCACGGCGTCACGAGCGGTCCCCACGCCGTAGTTGACGTGCCGGGACTCGTCGCGGGTCACGGCGGTGAACCCGGCGTAGAAACCGGGCAGGATCCCGATCCGGCGGATCGTCCGCAGCGAGAACTTCTGGCCCGTCAGGGCGAGCATCCCCTCGATGATGAGGTGGTAGCAGGTCACGCCCTCTACGAACGCGGCGTGGTCGGTGGGGTTCAGGCGGACGCGGTCCATGATGTCGACGAGCTGGTGGTCGAAGATCCGCTGGAAGCCGGAGACCGCCTCGGGCCGGACCGCCTCCAGGGCCCCGTGCAGGCCCCCCGAGACGCCGATCACGTCCTCGAAGAACCTCTGGAAGAACCGGGCGTGTCGGGCTTCGTCCACGATCTGCGTCGATAGGAAGATCCTGTCGTCCTCGGTCGGGGCGCCGAGGATCAGAGGAGCGAGCGTGTCCGTCACCGCCTGCTCACCGATGAAGAAGAGGGTCATCGTGTTCTGGAGAGCCTCCCGGATCGGCTCGAACAGGTTCTGCCAGTCCTCCCTGTCCTTCGTGAAGTCGAGGTCCTGGACGGCCCACTGCTGCTTCTCCCAGCGGTCGTACAGGTCCATCGCCGACGGCCGCGCCTGCATCATGTGGTCCATCTGCTTGTAGACGTCGTCGACGTCGACCTTGCGCAGGCCCTCGACGTCCGCCTCGTCCACGGCCCGGACGACTTCCTCGATCGGTCGCACCATCTCGACCCTCCCTGATCAATGGAGCCCGACGCGGCCAGTGTACGCAACAGTGCATTTGCCGTATCGGCGGAGTGACTGGTGAGATGCACCGATGACCCCCCGCGCCCTCGTCGTGGACTTCGGCGGCGTCCTCACCCCGTCCGTGCGGGAGTCATACACCGCCTTCTGCGAGTCGGAGGGCATCGACCCCCAGCGGTTCCGCGCGGTGATCCGCGAGGCGTACCGAGGGGGCGGGGACGACCATGCGCTGGTCGCGGTCGAGCTCGGGCTCATCACCCGGGAGCAGTTCGAGGAGCGCCTCGCGGCCCTGCTCTCCGACGGGCTGGCACAGCCCATCGACCCCAGCGGTCTGACCCTGAGGATCTTCGGGGCCCCCTATCCGGTCCCGGAGATGCTCGAGGTGGTGGGGCGGGTCCGGGAGACGGGTGCGGCCACCGCGATGCTCTCCAACTCGCTCGGAGACATCGAGTACCCCCCGGAGGTCGTCTCGCTCTTCGACGAGGTGGTGCTCTCGGGCCGGGTCGGCCTGCGCAAGCCGGACCCGCGCATCTTCGAGCACACGCTCGAGCTCCTCGGCGTCCGGGCCGCGGAGACGGTGTTCGTCGACGATGCCCGGCCCAACGTCGAAGCGGCTCGCGGGCTCGGCATGGAGGCGATCCTGCACGACCGGCCCGGAGAGACCGTCGCAAGTCTCAGGAAGCTCTTCCGACTGGACTGACCTCACCCGCGGCGACGGACGAGGAGCACTACGAGGGCCGCACCCGCCGCGGCGGCTCCCAGCGGCCACCACGGACCGGGGCCACGCCCCCGACCCTCACCCGGCGCGGGCGGCTCCCATCGGACCTCCCCCGCTATCGCGAGGGGCGCGTCGTCTACGGACCCCGGCGTCGACCACCTCAACACCACCCGCGGACGATCCCCGAGGTCGTAGCCGGCGTCTGGCTCGGGCAGCCTGGCCCGATACTCGAGCCAGGTCCAGACCGGCTGAGGCGAGACCCGCTCGAAGGCCGGGTCGGCGTACGGGTCGGCCTCCGGCGGGACATCCTGGATGACCTGGGCACCCGACATGTACCAGGTGGGCGAGCGCTTGTTGGCCCAGACACCGTCGGGACCGATCCTGAGGAAGGGCTCCCCGCTCAGACCTGCGAACCCGAGGGTCGAGCTGCCCGGGTAGCGCACGAACAGGGCGGGGACGGGTCCGTCGAGGACCCGCACCTCGAGGTCGGGAACGGCAGGGGTCACCCCGGACAGGCTCGCGGTCAGGTGACCGTGCAGACCCACCTCCTCCGTCCGGCCCTCGACCTTCAGACGTCGGTCGTCGACCTCGAGCACGATGCTCCATCCGCGCGACCGCTCTCCCGGGTCCAGCCTGGCTCGCGGGTCGAACCACCGCCACACCCCGGAGCCCCCGACCACAACCCATTCGGGCGGTCCCGCACCGCGGGGGCCGGAACCTCGGCCCAGGGGGTCGAGGGACCGATGGGCGAACGGCGATGCCCGGTTCATCTCGGCCCGGTCGCGCGCCACGCGGACGAAGGGGGCACCCGTGTCGTCGAGCACGGTGACGACCCGCTGGGTGGTGTTGGTGAGCTGGATCACGGGGGCGATCGACTGCAGGACCTCCACCTCGAGCCCGGGGAGGTCCGGGGCCTGCGTGATCGCTGCGCGTTGAGGGACCTCGTTGCCGTGCGCGGAGGCCGGCGGTGCGCCCGGACCGACCAGGGAGAGGAGAGCGGCGACCGCGCCCGTGAGCGCGGCCGCCGGCCTGATCTCCCCTCCCCCCAAGCTCAGGCGCCGGGCATCGGGTCCGATGTCGGGGTCGGATCGGTCTCCGGCCCGACCTTCACGATGCGCGCCTTCGACGGCACCCCCTCCTCCGAGAGGGCGAACAGGTAGTAGAAGCCGGGCGGCGCCACCGTCGAGGTGGGGGGCGCCGTGACCTCGAGCGCGCCGCCGTCCCCCTGCGTGAAGGAGAGCTCGACCGCGCGCATGTCGGCGTCGGTCACATGGGTCGTCGACGGGAGGCGGACGAGGACGACCTTCCCGACCCCGTCCCCGCTCTCGACGCCGAGGTCGAAGGTCGATCCCCAAGCGACCCCCGACTGGACGCCGGTGATCGCCGGCCGGGGACCCCGGTCGAGGTAGGGGGGCCGCAGGATCTCGAAGGACGGGTCCTTCAGGTTGTTGGACACCACTCCCGGGCTGGCGGCTCCGGTCGGGCCGTAGAAGCTGTTGAGGGGGGCGTGCCCCCCCACCAGCACGCTGCCGTCGGCGAGGAGGACGGCGGTGTTGTGATAGGTGCGCTCCCGGCGCGCCGACGCGAGGGGGGCCCACGTCTGCGTCGCCGGGTCCCACAGCTCGGCCTGACGGACCGCCGACTCGGTCTGGGGCATGATCACCTCGTCGCGATCGCCGCCGCTCACCGCGACGACGCTGCCGTCGGGGAGCAGGACGCCGCTCGAGTACCAGCGCGCGTTGTTGAGCGGCGCGGCGATCTCGCTGGTCGACTGGGTCCCCGCGTCCGTCTCCCGGACCGTGACGATCTCGGTCAGGTTGTTCGCCACGTACGAACCGGGGGTCACGCCCAGCGTGCCCCCGCCGATCAGGAACCGGGCGGCGGAGTAGCCGTTCTCCGGCGTGAGCGGGAGCATGACGGAGAAGACGCCGCTGCGCGGTCCGAAGGCGCCGATCCCCGTCACCTGCCAGGTGCTGTCCGGGTCGAGCGGGTCGTAGGCCTTCTGGACGGCCCAGAGCGCCTGGTCAACCGCCTGGCCGGCCGGGCTCCACATCTGGGCGGTGCCCGTGTAGAAGACCTTGCCGCTCGGCAGCAGGTGGAGGCGCGGGAAGAGAGGGAGCGACGTCGACCCGTTCGGGCCGGTCTCCCGCCACGTGCCGGTGCTTAGGTCGAGGATCTCGGTCTCGTGGACGTTCAGGCCCCGCTCGTTCGTGATCAGCTGCTCCACCCCCGACGCGACGAACATGTCGCCGGTCGGGAGGGTCAGCAGCGTCGGGTACCAGCGCCCGTAGTTCATGTTGGACGCTGCGGGCGCGTCCCATCCGTTCCCCACGGGATCGAAGAACCGGGTCGCGTTGCTCCCGTACACCTCGGAGACCCCGCGGGGGGCCGGCGTGCCGGTCCCGGACTCGAACGCGTCGACGAGCTGCGGGGCGCTCTCCTTCGTGTCGAGGGGGTCGTAACCCCACCGGGTGCCGCCGACCACGATGACCCGCCCATCCGACAGGATGCGGACGTCGGCGCAGAACATGTCGTCGCGCCCGCCATGAGGCACCGCCGGGACCGTCCACTCCGGCTCGAAGGGGTCGGACAGGTCGAGGACGCGGCTGTCGCTCGGGGTCGTGACGCGGGAGATGTCCACGGCCTGCGGGTAGGTACCGGTCTCGCTGCCCTGGAGGCCGTTCCAGTAGAGGACCCGGCCGTCCGGCAGGACCGCTGCGCTCGCCGCGGCCGGGATGACGGTCGACTCCTCCGGCGTCTGCGGCGGCCGCTCGGCGAACCGCGGGTCCTCCGCGAACGGGGAGCCCCAGCTGCCGGGGGCGCCGTCGTCGGCCTGCGGTGCGCCCGCGGGGACGGCGACGAGTCCGATCACGAGCGCGAGCGCGCCCAACCTCCTGCCACGACGCATACGTCCCCTCCTCACCCCAGTTGTGGTCCCGTGGTCGGAGTTCTCCGAGGGGCGCCCGATCCCTGCCTTCAGAGGATCTGGCGGACGAGCACGGCGACCGCGGACACCGCGCACAACCCGAGCACCGCCGGCCTCGTCCACCCCTTGTCCAACGCGGCCTTCGTGCGCGAGGAGACGGCGAACCCGACCAGCAGCCCGGGTATGAGGGCGGCGGACGCCTTCACCTGCTCGGGTCCGAATCGGCCGACGACCGCGAGAGTGACGAGCGACAGGGACGCGCCCACCACGAAGAACCCGGAGAGCGTTCCCCGGATGTCGGCTCCCGTCCGCCGCTGGTAGAGCAGGGCCATGGGTGGCCCGCCGATGGACGAGACCGTGCCCATGAGCCCGGACAACGCGCCCGCGCCCAGCAGCGTGGGCAGGGTCGGTTCGACCGACCAACCGCCTGCGCTCATGGCGACGCCGAGCAGGACCATGGCCGCCAGGATGACGACGAGGTCACGCTCGGGCAGCAGGGAGACCGCCGCGCCCCCGGCCAGCGTGCCCGGCACCCGCCCCACGAACGCCCACCTCACGCCGAACAGGTCGATGGTGGCCCGCTCCCTGTGCGCGATCAGGATCGTGAGCACCAGCGCAGCCACGAGCGCCGGACCGGGGACGAGGCCTGGGTCGATCGCCACCAGGACCGGGACCGCGACGAGGTTGAGACCGAACCCGAGCGAGCCCTGCACGGTCGCCCCGAGCGCGCAGACGGCGGACGCCGCGGCGAGCTCGACCAGGGTCATGTCGCTGTCCTAACACGCGAGAGGACCCGGCCGTGTGGCCGGGCCCTGGTGGAGGTGGGGGGAGTCGAACCCCCGTCCCGAAAGGCCGCCGCGAGGCTTCTCCGAGCGCAGCCCGCCGATGTATCTCGGCCCCCGCCCGCCGGCGGGCTACCTGCGGGGGCCCAGCCTCGGTGAGATCCGCCCGGCGGTCGAGGCCCCCCGCCGGGCTTGAGCCCGCTTATGACGTCGGACCCGGGGCCGCGGGCTTCCCCGGCCGACGGCTGCTAACCGTGGTTAGGCAGCGAGTGCGCCTGTGTCGGCAGTTATCTTTGTTTTCCCAGGTGTTTTACGAGGGTCCCGAGAACCTCGGCTCGCTTCCCTCGCGCCGGTGCCGTCCCGGTCGAAACCAGTTCACCCCCGTCGCGATGACCCATGATACCGCGGGCGTGCTCAACGGTCCCGCCGCCGCAGCTCCCTCTCGACCTCTCGCTTCGCGTCCCTCTCGGCGATCGCTTCGCGCCTGTCGTGCGCGCGCTTGCCCCGGCCGAGGCCTAGCTCCACCTTGGCCAGGCCGTGCGAGAAGTACACGCGCAGCGGCACGAGCGTGTACCCCTTCTGCCCGATCTTGACCTGGAGGCGCTCTATCTCGCCGCGCTTCAGCAGGAGCTTCCGGGGTCGTTCAGGAGGGAGCTGCTCGTGCGTCGACTGCGCCGAGTAGGGCGAGATCTGCATGCCCAGCAGCCACACCTCTCCGTCCTTGACGGCGCCGTAGGCGTCCCGGATGGTCGCCCGCGCCTCTCGCAGCGCCTTCACCTCGGCTCCCCGCAGGACGATCCCCGCCTCGTAGCGGTCCTCGATGGCGTAGTCGTGGAAGGCCTTCCGGTTCGAGACGACGGTCTTCTCGCCCTCGGCCACGTCAGTCGCCCGAGGAGGTCCGCAGGATCGCGCGCGCCCGGTCCAGGACGGGATCGCCGGGGCCCGACGCCACCGTGACGTCCGGACGGATGCCCACCCCGTCCACCCGCCTGCCCACGGGGGTGCGGAAGACGGCGGCCGTGAAGCGGATCGCCGACCCGTCCGACAGCGTGACGATCCTCTGGACGGAGC
>DATLFR010000145.1 GCA_035540895.1 Actinomycetota bacterium
GAGCAGCCCCACCCGGGGGGTCCGGACACCCAGCCTGACCTGGGCGAACACCGTTCCCAGGACGGCGAATCCCAGCAGGTGGTCCGGGCGCGCGTCGGTGTTGGCGCCGGCGTCCACGAGCACGACCGGGTGGTCGCCGAAGGGCAGGACGAGCGTGATGGCCGGGCGCGGCACGCCCCGGACCCGTCCCATGCCCAGCACCGCCGCGGCGAGGGAGGCGCCCGTAGGACCGGCCGAGAAGACGGCGTCGGCGTGTCCGTCCCGGACGAGCCGCGACGCGACCAGGATGGAGGAGCCGCGGGCCGATCGGACCGCCCTGGCCGGGTCGGGGTCGTCCATGCCGACGACCTCTCGGGCGTCGACGACCTCCAGGCCGTCTCCGGGAACGGCTCCGGCCTCGCTCAGAGCTGCGCGAACCTCGTCCTCCCGGCCGACGAGGACGACCGATACCCCGGAGCGGTGCGCAGCCACGGCGCCGGACACGATCTCGCCCGGGGCGTGGTCTCCCCCCATCGCATCGACGGCGACGCGGGTCACGGAGCGGGGCTAGTCGAGCTCGAGGACCTGCCGGCCGCCGTACGTCCCGCAGTGCGGGCAGACCCGGTGCGGGAGCTTGGGCTTCTGGCACTGCGAGCACGTGGAGCTGGGCGCCGGGTCTACCCTCTTCCAGTGGGCCCGGCGCTCGTCACGGCGCGCCTTGGTCTTGCGTCGCTTGGGGGTGGGCATGGTTCCTCAGCCTCGTATGTGGGGGGCCGGCGTCGGAGGCGACGCCAGCGGACCGCTCACAAGGGTACCCGAACCGGGGTCACCCCTGCAGCAGGTCCCTCAGCGGCCCCCACCGGTCGTCGCCCTCGTCCGGCGCGCACCCGCAGTCGCCCTCGTTGAGGTCCTTCCCGCACGACGGACACAGGCCCGCGCAGTCCTCGCGGCAGGTGGGGTTGATCGGCATCTCGAGCAGGACCCCCTCATGGGTGAGGACCCCCAGGTCCACCTGCTTGCCGTCGGTCACGACGTACCCCTCCTCCCACACGTCGTGGGTGGGCCGGTACACCTCCGAGACCTCGGCCTTGAACGGCGCGCTCGCCTCGTTCAGGCAGCGGCGGCAGGTCACGACGAGGCGCCCGGAGATCTCGCCGCGGACGTGCACGGACTCCCCGTCGACGGCCTCGAACAGGAGGTCGAAGTGCAGCGGGTCGTCCGGCTCCACCCGGACCAGCTCCTGCTTCAGACCGCCGACCGGTTGGTCGAAGGTGAGGCGCCGGCGGGAGCCCGGGTTGGACAGGAGCTCGCTGACCGTGACGACGAGCTCATCGCGCATGTCCCGATCCTACCCGCGGGCCCCGGCCCCCGCAGGGACAGGGCGTAGCGGGCGATCCGGACATCACCACGTGCACGTCCCGGGTACGCAGTAGGATTCCCCCCGCCGGAGTCCCCCGCTCCGTTCGACGGGTCGTCCGTAACGAGATCCGGACGCTTCAGGAGGAAGATGGGGCTGGAAGATGACTCGGACGAGGGGGTCCTCGATGCGTAGGTCGGTCCTGGCTGTGCTCTGCGCCGTCTCTCTGACGGCGACCGCGTGTGGTACTCCGACGAACGCCGGGCCCCAGGAACGGACGGTCCTGGTGGACTTCAGCCACGACGAGTTCGCCAGCTTCTTCATAGGCTTCTTCCCCAGACGGGTCGAGGTGCGCCCCGGGGACTCCGTCGTCTTCAAGCAGACCTGGACCGGTGAGCCCCACACGGTCACGCTCGGCTCCCTCGTGGACGACATGATGAAGGTCGCGTGGCCCTACCTGGACATGCTGGAGCGGCTTGAGCCGCTGCCCGACGCGCCGCCCGGCGACCTGCTGGAGAAGATGCAGAAGGTGCCGGAGGCCTGGGGTGACGAGGACTCTCTGATCCAGACGGCCATGCAGCCGTGCTACATGGGTGAGGAGCAGCCCCCGATGGACGGCTCCCCCTGCACACAGCAGGAGCAGCGGCCGTTCACCGGGAAGGAGACCTACTACAACAGCGGCTTCATCCCATACGAGGGAGCGCAGGGCAACACGTTCACGTTGCCGCTGTCCGAGGATCTGGACCCCGGGCAGTACTACTTCTACTGCGCGGTCCACGGCGTGCTGCAGGGCGGGATGCTCGACGTGAAGCCTCCCAGCACCCCCATCCCGACGCAGGCCGAGGTGAACCGGCAAGCGCGCAAGGAGATCCAGGCGTGGGCCGTCCCGCTCGCCGAGACCTACCGCGAGGCTCAGCGCGACAACATCCTCCGGTTCAGGGGCGATACCTTCCGGGGTCCGTTCGCGGGCCTGGCGAACGAGAAGGTGGAGCACGCGGGGATCAACGAGTTCGTGCCGCGCACGATCAGGACCCGGGTGGGCCGGCCCGTGAGCTGGAGGTTCTTCGGCTCCGCCCATACGGTGAGCTTCAACGTGCCCGAGTACTTCCCGATCGTGCAGGTCGGCGATGACGGGAACGTGGCGCTGAACCCTCTGCTGAGCGAGCCTCAGGGGGGGTCCCCAC
>DATLFR010000146.1 GCA_035540895.1 Actinomycetota bacterium
GAAACTATCTTCACATAGGTTGCGGTGCGGAGGCCACTCCTCGATCATCCTGCCACCCCGAGGACCGGGACGTGGTCAGGAGCCGACCAGTTCGACCACTTCGCCCAGGTTCCGGGTCAGGTCGTGGTCCTTCGGGGTGAAGACGCGGGCGACCCCCAGCTCCAGCAGCTTCTGCGCGTCGTCGTCGGGGATGATGCCGCCGACGATCACTGGGACGCGCGCGGGGTCGACGCCGGCCTCGCGCAGCTGTTGGATCACCTCGGGGACTAGGAGGTCGTGGGCACCCGAGAGCACGGACAGTCCGACCAGGTGGACGTCCTCGTCTGCCGCCATCCGGGCGATCTCGGCCGGCGTGAGCCTGATGCCGGGGTAGACGACCTCGATCCCCAGGTCGCGCGCGCGGACGGCCACCTGTTCGGCCCCGTTCGAGTGGCCGTCCAGGCCCGGCTTCCCGACCAGCATCCGCAGGCGCTTGACGCCTAGCCTGGTCGCCGCCGATCCCACCTTCTCGCGCGCCTCGGACATCGACTCCGGCACGGCGGTCCCGCTCGCCGCCGCCGCTGCCCCCACGCCGGTGGGGCCGCGGTAGGACCCGAACGACTCCCTCAGGGCGTCGGCCCACTCCCCGGTCGTGACCCCGGCCCGCGCCGCATCGATCGACGCGGGCATCACGTTCTCACCGGACCCGGCCGCGCGGCGCAGGGCGTCGAGTGTCCGGGTGACGGCCGACCGGTCCCGCGCGCCGCGGAACCTCTCGAGCCGTTCGATCTGCTCCGCCTGCACCTCCGCGGGGACCTTCACGATGTGGAACTCCCCGTCCCCGGATACGAGGGGGGACGGCTCGGCGCCCGTGTAGGCGTTCACCCCGACCACCGTGAGCTCACCCGACTCGATGGCCCGTATCCGAGCCGCGTGTGCGGCGACGAGCTGCTCCTTCATGTGGTCGATGGCGGCCACGGCGCCCCCTCGGTCCAGCACCTCCTGCAGCTCCACGGAGGCGGCCTCGACGAGCTCGGCCGTCTTCGCCTCGATAACCTCGGACCCCCGGAAGATGTCGTCGTACTCGAGCAGGTCGGTCTCGTACGCGAGGATCTGCTGGGCGCGCAGCGACCACTGCTGGTCCCAAGGACGCGGGAGCCCGAGCGCCTCGTTCCAGGCCGGCAGCTGGACGGCCCGGGCCCGCGCGTCGCGGCCCGCCGTGACGGCGAGCATCTCGAGCAGGACCCGGTAGACGTTGTTCTCCGGTTGGACCGCGGTCAGCCCCAGGGAGTTCACCTGGACGCCGTAGCGGAACCGGCGCAGCTTCGGGTCCTCCACGCCGTACCGCTCGAGGCAGATGCGGTCCCACATCTGCGTGAACGCGCGCATCTTGCAGGCTTCCTCGACGATGCGGATCCCGGCGTTGCAGAAGAAGGAGAGCGCGCCGACCCGCTCCGGCGTGAGCATGCCGCGGTCGCGGACCGCGTCGAGGTAGCAGATGGCGTTCGCGAGCGTGTAGGCGATCTCGAGGACGGGCGTCGCCCCCGCCTCCTGCAGGTGGTAGCTGCAGACGTTCACCGGGTTCCACTTCGGCATCTCGCGACCGGTGAACTCGATGGTGTCCGCGGTCAGCCTGATCGAGGGCTCGGGCGGGAAGATGTAGGTCCCGCGCGACAGGTACTCCTTCAGGATGTCGTTCTGGGTCGTGCCCCGAAGGGACCGGCGGTCCGCCCCCTGCTCGTCGGCGACCGCCACGTAGAGCGCGAGCAGCCAGGCGGCCGTCGCGTTGATCGTCATGGACGTGTTCATCTCGGCGAGCGGGATCTGGTCGAAGAGCGCCCGCATGTCCTCGATGTGGCCGATGGGGACCCCGACCTTGCCGACCTCGCCGGACGCCATCACGTGGTCGGAGTCGTAGCCGGTCTGGGTCGGGAGGTCGAAGGCGACCGAGAGCCCGGTCTGCCCCTTCGCGAGGTTGCGCCGGTACAGCTCGTTGGACGCCGTCGCCGACGAATGCCCCGCGTACGTCCGCATGATCCAAGGACGGTCGCGTTCCCTGTTCACGCCCATGCCCCCAGCCTAACGGGGCGGCCGTCTCAGGCGGCGGGGACGTACACCGGCGAGGTGAGCGCCTCGACCACCAGCCGGTTGCGGCAGTAGGTCGTGCCGGCTCCCACGAGGGGGTCGCAGCCGGCGCGGCGTGCGTCCTGCGCGTCGGCCCGCCGCAGCTCGGCCCGCAGCCACTTGGCGCCCTCGGGGACGGTGACGCGCAGCGCGCCCTCGATCGGCAGCGGTACCTCCTGCGGGCCGAGGTTCGTGACGACCCGGACGATCGCGTTCGGCGCCGCACCCTCCGCTCGGACGATCACCTGAGCTCCCGGCTGGACATCGCCTCCGATGAGGGAGGTCCCGTCCGCGGACTCGAGCCCCAGACGCGGGCCCCCGAGGGCGGGCGGTTGGTGGGAGAGCGTGGTCCTGCCCGCCCTGATCCCGGCGACGATCCCGGCCACGCCGGGCTCGGTGACGTAGACCCAGGTGGTCGGCTGTCCGGCGCCGGCCACAGCCGTGACGCTGCGCCAGTGGTTGTCGGACCCTCCCGTCGCGGCTACGCGGTGGCCCGCGTTCAGGTAGGTCTCCCAGAAGGCGAGCGACCAGTCGTTGTCGTTCGAGGAGGGTGCCGGCACCTGCCAGTGCCACGCCCCGACGTTCCAGACCTCGATCGAGTCGGGGACGATCGCGTCCCCGCCGTCGGGGGCCCCGTTCCCGTCCCCGAACCGCTGCTTCCAGTTGTCGCCGTTGGGCGTCTTGCCGTCCGAGGGGTGGTTGATCTGGAAGAGTCCGCCCGCGTCCCGCACGTGGCGCGCAACCGCGCGCATGTCCTCGGCGCTGCGGCCGGAGACGATCTCGCCGCGGTTGCACCGGTCTATGAGTTCGGTCTGTCCCGCACGCCCGAAGCAGCGATCCACGCCGACGAGCTGCGTATGCCCGGCGAAGGACGCCTCGTACCCGGGGACGAGGGTGAGCCGGTCGGACGTGTACCCCGGGTCGTGGACGCTGAGCGTGTTGTTGTGATCGGTGAGGGCGACGAAGTCGAGCCCGCGCGACTCGGCGATGGCGATCTGGTCGCCCGGCGACCAGCCGAGCGTGTAGAACTCGTCCGCGTCCGTCGTGTCGTCGGCCGGGCCTCCCCACGCGTCGTGCGACCACGTCGTGTGGATGTGCAGGTCTCCCGCGACCCAGCGGGGCGTGAAAGCCTCCGCGGGCTCCGGGGTGCCCTGCGAGACCCATACGGGAGCCGAGTACGCGACCGGCTTCCCGTCGCCGTCGAGGACGCGCAGCATGTACCAGCGCTCGTCGGGGGTCGTCGCGACGGACACGTCGACGTCGGTCCCCTCGACCTCCTCGACGATCTCCCCGTTGTTCGTCATGACCTGGACCGCCGCCACGTCGGCACCCGTCACGGTCGCGACCAGCTGCGCGGAGGGAGCCGGGGTGCGCAGGATCGCGCCCTGCTCCCGGCCGTCGACCTTCAGGTCGATGCGGATGTCCGGGCGGGCGATCGCGTACGTCCGCCGCTGGCGCATAGCCTCCTTCATCGCCGGCATCGTCAGGTCGTCCGAGATCACGACCGTGCGGGGCAGCGACGGGTCGCCCCAGCTCGTGCCGTGGTGGTCCTCCGAGCCGACCATCCCGAGGTGCCAACCGTTGTCCAGCGCCTGCACGACCCAGGGCTCGTACCGGGTCCGGTTCCGGTTGAAGATCTCGATGCCGACGATGCGGTCGTCCAGGTCGGCGACGTAGGCGAGGTCGTTCCAGTTGCGGCGGGGGTCCCCGGCGGTCCCCTTGTCGTTGGGGTGGTTGAACGTGGCCAGCCCGTCGGACCCGCCCCCGAGGTGGGCCGGCGTGCGCAGCCAGGCGTAGAAGGCCTCGAGCGATCCCTCGCCGGCGCTACGGACCGTGTAGTTGCGGGAGAAGTAGACGGACATGTGCCCGTGCACGTCGTCGGTGAGCTCGAACCCGCGCATGCCCAGGTACTCCCCGGGCACGGTGGCCCGGACGGCGTGGCGACGCTGCGCGTCCCACTTGTCGGCGGCGTCGGGGATGGCGTCGGCCAGGATGCACTCGGCCAGGCTCCCTCCGGCCGACGGGAGGCACTTCTCCGAGACGGTGTTGGGCAGGGGGAAGGCCTCCGAGTGCTCGGCCGGCGCCGCGAAGTCGAGCCCGCGGCCCTTGGCCGCCTCGTGCACGTCGCGGGCGGTCGTCCGCGGCGCGCCGTCCGAGTAGCCGGTATGCGTGTGCATGACCCCGACCCGGTGCTCGGCGAACCGCGCCGCCACGTTCGCCGGGGCGGGGCTGGAGCCGGGGAGGCCGAGGACGACGACGGCCACGACGGCCGTCCACAGGATCGCTCTTCGCACGACCACCCCATTCGCCGCCCGGAGAGCCCTTCCTGCCGGCCCCCCGCCGGGTCTGGCACCCTAGGCCCGGACAGCAACGACCGGGAGGCAGCACATGGGCATCGGGGACATCCGCGTGGTCGGCATCGTCGGGTGCGGGACCATGGGGTCGGGCATCAGCGAGGTCTGCGCCCGCGCGGGGTACGAGGTGCGCGTCCACGAGGTCGACGACCAGGCCGTGGAGCGGGGGCTCGAGCGGATCCGGTCGTCGATGGAGCGCGCCGTGACGGGCGGGAAGCTGGGATCGGACGACCGCGACGCTGCCCTCGGACGGATCACCGCCCATACCGAGCTCGAGGGCCTGAAGGACGCCGACATCGTGGTGGAGTGCGTCCCCGAGCAGCTCGACCTCAAGCGTGACGTGTTCGCCCGGCTCGACGCCCTCCTCCCCGAGCAGGCGCTCCTGACCACGAACACCTCCTCGCTACCGGTCATCGAGCTGGCGGTGGCGACGAACCGTCCCCAGCGCGTGGTCGGCCTGCACTTCTTCAACCCGGCTCCCGTCATGCAGCTGGTCGAGCTCGTCCACACGGTCACCACCGACGACGCGGCCCTCCAGCAGGCCCGCGGATTCGCCGAGGCGCTGGGCAAGACCGCCATCGCGTGCCGGGACCGGGCGGGCTTCATCGCGAACCTGCTCCTCTTCCCGTACCTCAACGAGGCGGTCCGGATGCTCGAGTCGGGGTTCGCCTCCCGGGAGGACATCGACGCCGCGATGCGGTTCGGGGCGGGACACCCCATGGGTCCCCTCGCGCTGATGGACCTCGTCGGCCTCGACTCCTGCTACCTCATCCTCGAGTCGCTGCACCGGCAGTTCTCCGACCGCCGTTACGCGCCCGCCCCCATGATCAAGCACCTGGTGAGCGCCGGGTACCGGGGCCGCAAGAGCGGGCACGGCTTCTACACGTACGCCGAGCCCGGCTCCCCGGACGTGCTGCAGGACGAGCGGGGCGGACGGTCCGTGACGCTGCCGAACCCCACCGGGGAGATCCGCACGGTCGCCGTCCTGGGGACGGGCACGATGGGGTCGGGGGTCGTGGAGGTCGCCGCCAAGGCCGGCTACGACGTCGTCTGCCGCGGGAGGTCGGAGGACTCGCTGGCCAAGGCGCAGGCCGCCATGGAGAGGTCGCTCGGTCGCGCGGTCGACCGCGGTCGCATGTCGCCGGAGGACCGCGACGCCGCTCTGGGCCGGGTCACCTGGACGACCGAGATACAGGCGCTGGCCGACGCGGACCTCGTGGTCGAGACCCTCGCCGAGGACCTAGAGCTCAAGAAGCAGGTCTTCGCCGAGCTCGACGCGGTGGCCAAGCCGGACGCGATCCTCTCGACCTGCACCTCCTCGCTGCCCGTGGTCGAGCTCGCCTCGGTCACCTCGCGCCCGGACCGCGTCTGCGGCGTGCACTTCTTCAACCCGGCGCCCATCATGCGGCTGGTCGAGCTCGTCTCCACGGTGGCCACGTCGCCGGAGGTGATCGCGACGAGCAAGGCGGCCGTCGAGCGGATGCGCAAGCACGCCGTGCTCTGCGAGGACCGCGCGGGGTTCATCGTGAACCGGCTGCTGTTCCCGTACATCAACGATGCCGTGAAGATGCTCGAGTCGGGTTACGCGACCGAGACCGATATCGACACCGCGATGACGCTCGGGTGCGCCCACCCCATGGGGCCGCTGGCGCTGGCCGACATCGTCGGGCTCGACGTGACGCTCGAGATCCTCAACTCGCTGCACGCCGAGTTCCGGGAGCCGAGCTACGCGCCCGCGCCGCTGCTCGAGCACATGGTGAAGGCCGGGTACCTCGGGCGGAAGACCAAGCGCGGGTTCCACACGTACTAGGCCGGACGACGGACCGGCTCCCGGGAGCCGGTCCGTCGTCTCAGCTCAGCAGCAACCGCAGCCGCACGGGCACATGGCGTCCTCCTCTCAGCAGCAGGCGTTGTCCTGGAAGGTGGGGAGCTCCTTGCGCAGCGGGGCGACCGGGTGTCCGGGGTCCTCGAAACCGAGCCTCATGTGGGCCGCGTCCGCGCACGACTCACCCGACAGGCTGGTGGTGGGGCACATCCGCCGGGCGCGCTCGCGTGAGACCGGGACGAACCCGAGGCGGGCGAAGAACCGGGAGGCGTCTGAGGTCGCGAGGTACACCTCTCGCGCGCCCGACCAGCGCGCGACCTCCAGCGCGCCGATGACGAGCCGGGAGCCGAGACCCTCGCGTCGCCGTTGAGGGTCCACCGCGAGGGAGCGGAGCACCGCGGTGGGTCCACGCCGCTCCACCGCGACCGCTCCCACGACGGCGCCGTCGGAGAGGGCGACGAGCGCGTCCTCGGTCCGCAGCCCCGACAGGGGGAGCCCGGCCTGAGCGATCAGCTCCTCGATGCGCTCCCGGTCGGCGGGCACGGCCGTGCGCACGTCGGTGGCCGGCTCCCAGCGACCGGGCTTGGTCGCCGTGACGGCGACCGGGTAGGCGTCGCCGGTCCGGCATCCCTCGCCGCACTCACCGTCCGTCCGCTGCAGCCGGACGTCCGTGAACCCGACGGACGCCAGCAGCGCCTCGTACTCAGACGCCACCAGGGCGCCCCCGACGCAGCCGCACCAGGCGTCCGCGTCGCCTCGGACCGCCGGTCCGGGCTCCGCATCGAAGGCGGTGTCCAGGATCGCCAGCCGGCCGCCCGGCACGAGCGCGCGGTAGGCCTCGACCAGCGCCCGTCGCTTGTCCTCCACGAGGTTGACCACGCAGTTGGAGATGACGACATCGACCGAGGAGCAGGGGACCGGGAGGGCCTCGAGCTCGCCCTGGAGCAGCGTCACGTTCGGGAGCCCGGACACGGCCGACCTCGCCCGGTCGAGCATCTCGGGCGTCATATCGACGCCGATCGCGCGTCCGGACGGCCCGACCGCAGCCGCGGCGGCCAAGAGGTCGCGCCCAGGGCCCGACCCCAGGTCGAGGACCGTCTCCCCGCGCCGGACCGCGGCCAGGGCGACGGGGTCGCCGAGGCCAAGCGTCGGCGGGAGGCCGCCGGCGTCGTCGGGCAGTCGGACCGCGGCCGCCGAGTAGCGCTCCCGGACCCGCTCGGTGATCTCGTTCATCGCTCCACCTCCAGCACGGCCCCGAGGGCCGCGATCGTCTCGGTATCCGCCCGGTAGAAGGCCCACCGCCCCTTCGTCTCGCTCGAGACCAGCCCCGCCCGGCGCAGGACGGAGAGATGGTGGGAGATGGTCGGTTGCGCGAGGTCGAAGTGGGCCTGGATGTCGCAGACGCACAGCTCGGTGTTGCGGGCGAGCAGGTTCAGCATCCGGACCCGCGTCGGGTCCCCCAGCGCCTTGAACCTCTCGGCCACCTGAGCCGCCTCCGACTCGCCCATCGCCGGGTCGACCAGGCCGCAGCACCCGGCCAGTGGAAGGGGTCCGTCCGCGCTCATCCATCGATACTAGTCGATATATCGACGTACGTCAATGCGTATGGACCGGCCCAGATGGGGGGATACTGCTGCGCCATGACCGTCCTCGCGTTGCTGTACGCGCTCGCGGCCACCGTCTGGACCGCGCTTCGCTTCACCCCGGTCAGTGCCGTCCGGCTCTTCGAGCTCGTGGACCTGGGCGCGTGGCTCGGGTTCGCTCCGCTCATGCTCCTCGTGCCCCTCGCGCTGATACGGCGTCGATGGCACGCGCTCGCGCTCCTGATGGTTCCGGTCACCTTCTTCTCGCTCGAGTACGGGCCGATGTTCGTGCCCAACTCGGCTCCCGAGGGCGCGGGCCGGCTGCGGATCGTGACGGCCAACCTGCTCTTCACGAACCGCGACATCGACGGGATGGTCGAGATGTTCGAGCGCCTGGACGCCGACGTCGTCGCGCTGCACGAGCTGAGCGGACCGCACGCCGAGGCGTTGGTGCGACGGATGGGAGACCGGTACCCGCACCGGGTCCTGCACCCCGAGCCCCACGCCCTGGGGATGGGGCTCATGTCGCGGGTGAGGCTCACCGAGGTCGTCACGCCTATGCTCGGGCGGGACGACTGCTCGTGCCACGCGGTGACGACGACGGTGGGGGGACAGCAGGTGACGATCGTCAACGCCCACCC
>DATLFR010000147.1 GCA_035540895.1 Actinomycetota bacterium
AGCCCGCCCTGCGGGAGCTCGTCACGCGGTGGCCCACTTGCATCGAGGGGTGGGCGGGCCTCTCGGAGGCCGCGTACGAGTCGGGCGACGACGTGGCGTCGTACGCCTACGCGCGCGTCGGGTACCACCGGGGGCTGGACAGGATGCGCGCATCCGGGTGGCGTCCGGGGTCCACCCTGGGAGCCGAGCACCCCTCGAACCGAGGTTTCCTGCACGCTCTGTTCTCGCTCATGCGCGCGGCCGCGGCCATCGGCGAGGGGGTCGAGGCCCGCCGCTGCCGAGAGTTCCTCCTCGAGCTCGACCCCTCCGACCACTTCGGCGTCGCCGGTATCAGGCCGGCCGACCTCGGCAGGCGCCTCCAGGACGGGAGGGCGCCATGACCCGCGCCATCGGCTCCCTCGTCGTCGCCGCTCTCGTGATGACGCTCACCGCGTGCGGGGACCGCGGCGCCCAGGAACGCAGCGAGACCGTCCAGACCCCGCAGGCCACGGCCGCCACACCGCCCCCCAAGCCGGAGGTGGAGGTGCCCGAGGGCGACCCACCGCCGGAGCTCGTGATCGAGGACATCACGGTCGGCCGGGGGCGGGAGGCTGAGGCGGGCGACATGGTGGTCGTCCACTACGTCGGCGTCTCGTGGTCCACCCGCGAGGAGTTCGACAACAGCTACGACCGCGGTCAACCCGTGCCGTTCCAACTCGTCGAGGGCGGGCTGATCCAGGGGTGGATCGAGGGCATCCCGGGCATGCGGGTCGGGGGCCGACGCAAGCTCACCATCCCGCCCCACAAGGGGTACGGGTCGAGCGGCCGCGGACCGATCGCGCCGGACGAGACCCTGGTCTTCATCGTCGACCTGGTGCACGCCGAGGCGCCTCAGGGCTGAAGCTTCGAGATCAACCTCTCGTTCAGCTCGGCGAAGGCGCGGTCGCAGTCATCCGGGTCGAAGGTCGGCGGCATCACGATCATCCTCGACGCTCCCAGCGCGGCGGCACGCTCCGCCCCCTCGAGCGTCGGAGGGGCGCTCACGGTGAGCTCGATCGAGGCCGGGTCGCGGCCCGCCTCTTCTGCCGCCCGGCGGCACACCTCGAACAGAGGTCCGACGTCGGTTCCGAACGGGAAGAACCCGTTCCCCAACCTGCCCGCACGGCGCGCGGCCGCCTCGGAGTGTCCGCCCACCACGATCGGGATCCCGTCGGTCTGCACCGGCTTGGGGTAGCAGCGGGCTCGCTCGAACCGGTGATGGCGACCCGAGAACGTCTCGTCGTCCGACCACAGCGCCCTCAACGCCCCGATCGACTCATCGGTGCGCGACGCCCGCTCGGCGAACGGCACGCCGATGGCGTCGAACTCCTCCTTCAGCCACCCTATCCCCACCCCGCAGGTGACCCGGCCCCCGGACAGCACGTCCAGCGTGGCGAGCTCCTTCGCGACCAACACGGGCGAGCGCTGCGGGAGGATGAGGATCCCCGTGGCTAGGCGGATGCGGTCCGTATGCGCAGCCACGTACGAGAGCCAGATCAGCGGGTCCGGGATCGGGGACTCCTCCGTCCCGGGCATCTTCCCGGTCGGCGAGTACGGGTAGGAGCTGTCGTAGTCCTTCGGGACGACCACGTGCTCGACCGTCCAGAGCGATTCCACGCCGTGGCGCTCGGCGGCCTGCGCGAGGGCGCGGGCTCCCTCGCGGGTGCCGAACAGGAGGACGTTCGAGAAGGCGACCCCGACCTTCATGCTGCGGGCAGGGTAACGCAGACCGGTCGCGTGTAGGCCGGCCCGGGCCCGGGAAGGCTCCCAACCGATGATCAGACGGGTGGCGTTAGCGGGGGCGGCGGTGGCGGCGCTGCTCGCGTGGGCCCCGGACGCCCACGCCCAGGCGAGCTACACGGCCGTGGAGCTGCGGATCGAGGGGGTGCCCGGTCCGGCACCCGCGACCGGGCCGCGCGCGTGCACCGGTCCCGGAGGATCCTGCATGCTGTCCGCCACCCTGTTCCTCCCCGAGCCCCTGCCGACCGAGCCCGTGCCGGCGGTGCTCAGCCCGCACGGGTTCCCTGGCCACCGAGGGGTGGAGTACGTGCGGAAGGCGGCCGAGCTGCTGGCCTCGCAGGGTTACGTGGTCCTCACCTGGGACGCACGCGGGTTCGGGACGTCACAGGGCTACGTGATGCTCGACCACCCCGACTACGAGGGGGCCGACGTCTCGAAGGTGATAGACCACCTCGCGACGCTCCCGCAGGTGCAGATGGATGGACCGGGCGACCCGCGCGTCGGCATGTACGGACAGTCCTACGGCGGGGCCATCCAGTTCCTGGCCGCCGCGCGCGACCGACGCATAGATGCGCTGGTCGCCCGGGAGACGTGGCACGACCTGAGGTACTCGCTGGTCCCGAACGGGATCGTGAAGTACCAGTACACGTCGCTCTTGTTCGCGGGCGGGCAGGCGGCGACGAACGGCAACCTGTCGCCCCAGCTCGCGGACTGGTACGCGCGAGCCGTCGCCACGAACACGGGCCCCCCCGACCTGCTGGAGGAGCTGAGGATCCGGTCCCCCGTCGCCTACGCGGGGCGGATCGAGGTGCCGACCTTCATCCTCCAAGGGGCGCGGGACACCCTGTTCAACCTCGTGGAGTCGCAGCGCAACGTGGACATGCTGGTCCGGGACGGGGTGCCGACGAAGCTGTTGTGGTACTGGGGCGGCCACGGCGGCTACACGATGTACCCCGACCGACAGAAGACGTGGGCGGCGGACGACCCGCTCGAACAGCGCCAGCTCGCGTGGCTGGACCGCCACCTGCGCGGGGACGCGGACGTGGACACCGGCCCCGCCTTCGAGTACTTCGACGAGGACGGTCAGCTGCGCAGCTCCGACCGGCTGCCCCCGATCGCTTCCGTTGACGTCGAGCTGGGCCGGCCGGGTCAGACGATGTTGAAGCCCCCCGGACGGACCTGCCCGCCGACCGGCGCGCCGACCTGTTCTTACACCGAGACGTCCAACTACTCGGCTCCCGGGCAGCCCTTCGCCAACCAGGCTCCCTACGACGCGCCCGGCGCCTTCCTCAACCTGGACACGGCTCCCCTCGAGCAGGCTCTGCCGGTGGTCGGCAACCCCGTCGCGACGTTCTCGGTCACGACCGCGACCGGACAGCCCGTCTCCCTCTTCCTGAAGATCTTCGATGTCGCAGAGGACGGCTCCGCCAGGCTGATCAACCGGCTCGTGACACCGGTCCGGGCCTCGCCCGGACAGACCTACACGATCGATATGGCCGGGTTCGCTTACACGTTCGACCCCGGACACCGGATCCGACTCACCGTCGCCACCACCGACGCGGCGTACTTCGGGACCGACCCGGCCGACCAGGTGACCCTGGGCAGCGCGGTCTCCCTGCGTCTCCCGGTCTCCTCCGCCGACCTGCGCGCACCCCGTCCGGAGCTGCCTGCTCGCCTCCCGGAGGCCGGCGGGCCCGAGCTGCCGGCGACCGGGGGCGGAGCCTGGGCCGGGGTGCTCCTGCTGATCCTGGCGCGCTGGATGCGCAACAGACGCCGCGCCTGACGCCGGGCAGGAGACGCCGTCCGTGCGGAGAATCCCCGAGCCCGTGGCCCACCGGCAGGCGTTGCGTGCGCGATCGACCCGACTCGTCCTGATCGTCGCCCTGCTCGGCCTGTCTCCCACGCTCGCGTCGGACGCCGCGGCGGGGGAGTGCGCCAGCCGGGTGATCCTGTTCACGGTCACCGGGGTCTATCGGCCGGCCACCGGGCACACGTACGTCGTCCCCGTCCCGCATTCGGGCTTCGTCGGATGCGGGTCCGGGGTGGCGGACACCCACTACGTCTACCCGGGAGCCACGCACTGGGCGGTGCGGCACCTCGGCTCGAGATCCGCCCGCATGGCGTCGATGACCGGGATCGTCAACGGCTCCCACCCGATGCGCGTGGTGCCCGGAACGGTGCCCGGCACCGAGTACGCCGAGACCCCCTGGCACGCGTGGGACCCGACCGCCCTCGGCCACCAGGTGGCCTGCGTCGAGGGCGACTGCAACACGTACCGCACGATCGACCGCTGATCGCCGCGTGGCATAGTCACACCGACATCCGAGCGGTGGAGGACGGCCATGGATCCACGTGACACCCCGCAGGAAGCGTCGTTCCGCGCCGAGGTGCGGGACTGGCTCGACCGGACGGTCCCCCGGTTCAGGGAGGCCTACGACGCGACCGGCGAGTCCCGCGAGAGGCTGAAGATCGCCGCCGAGTGGCAGGGGGCGATGTTCGAGGCGGGGTACGGGGCGATCGGCTGGCCGGCCGAGTACGGGGGGACCGAGGGCACCCCCCAGCAGCGTTTCATCGTGGCCCAGGAGTGCGGCGAGGTGGGAGCCCCGTGGCACCTGAACATGTCGGTCACACTGGGCTGGTGCGCGCCCGCGGTCAACGACTACGGGACCCCCGCCCAGAAGGAGCGCCACCTCCGGAGGATGCTCTCCGGCGAGGAGATCTGGTGCCAGCTGTTCAGCGAACCGAACGCAGGCTCGGACCTGGCCTCCGTCACCACCACCGCGACGAAGGTGGACGGCACGTACGTGGTCAACGGGCAGAAGATCTGGTCCTCGGGCGCCCACTGGTCGGAGTTCGGGATCCTCGTCGTCCGCACCGACCCGCAAGGACCGCGGTACCGCAACCTCACCTTCTTCGTCTGCGACATGTCCCTGGACGGCGTCGAGGTGCGGCCGATCACCCAGATAACCGGCGAGCGCGACTTCTGCGAGGTGTTCTTCACCGACGTGCAGATCCCCGAGTCCCAGCGCGTGGCCGAGGAGGGCATGGGGTGGCAGGTGACGGTCCATACGCTCTTGAACGAGCGGATCGGCCTGTCCGGCGGCGGCGGGATGCACCGGATGGTGAAGATGTCCTGGCTCGGGCTGCTCGACCTCGCGCGCCGGGCCGACCACGCAGGACGTCCGGCCATCGCCGATCCGCGCGTCCGCCAGCAGGTGGCGGACATCTACGTGCGTTCGGTCGCCAACCGGTGGACCGCTCTGCGCACGCTGGACTCGGTCTTCAAGGGACGCATGCCCGGACCCGAGGCCTCCATCTTGAAGCTGGGGTCCGATGCCTGGTTGCAGGACGTCCAGCACGCGGCGAGTGAGATCGCCGGATTGCACGCGGTCGGGTTCGACGAGCCCCGTGTCCACCACGGCGGGCAGTGGGCCCGGGGCCTGCTGCAGTCGCGGGCGATGACGATAGGGGGCGGCACCACCGAGGTGCAGAAGAACATCGTCGGCGAGCGTGTCCTGGGGCTCCCGCGCGACCCGCGTCCCGAGAGGTCTTGACGAGGCCCGCCTCCCGGGGGAGGATGTGACTGACCGTCGGTCACCACATCCGAGGGAGGTGGATCCGGTGGATCGTCGCTCCTTCCTGAACCGGGCGACGCTGGGGGCGCTCAGCGTGTTCGCCGTCGGACTGGGACAGGGCTCTCTCGCCTACCTGTGGCCGAACCGAGCCGGGTCGACGGGCGGCGAGGTCGCCGCCGGGAGCCTCGACGAGGTCCTCCAGTTCTTCGAGCGCGAGGGCAAACCGCTCTACAACGCGGAGGGCCGCTTCTATCTCGTGCCGTACGACACGTCGGACCCGTCCAACCCCTACGTCGCCGCGGGCGTGGCCGCTGGCGGGGTCATGGCGTTGTACCAGCGCTGCGCGCACCTCGGGTGCCGCGTCCCGTTCTGCGAGTCCTCCGGATGGTTCGAATGCCCCTGTCACGGATCGAGGTACAACATCGCCGGCGCGGTCACCCGCGACCCCGCGGCCACCGGGCTCTCGCGCTTCCGCACGCGCATCGAGGACGGACAGGTCGTCGTGGACACCTCGCAACCTCTCGCCGCGCCGCCCGGCGGATCGTTCACGATCAACCAGCCTCCGGCGGGACCTTTCTGTCGCGAGGAAGAAGAGGGCTCTCAGCATCAGGGATGACCTCCGTGTTGAGGGAGCCGGTCCCCGCCCTCCGGGGCGGACGGGGACCGGCACCGTCGGCAGGTGGACCTAGCGCAGCGCCGACCTGGCCAGCAGGCTGACGGCCGCGTTCAGCAGACCGACGATCGCCGCCACCGCCTTCTGGGCGGCTCCGGTGCCGGTCGGCTGGGGCTGCGGCCTCGGCGCCTCGGCCGCCGCGGCGACCACGGACGTCTCGGGCTGCGGCGTCTCGACGATCTCGAACGTCTGCTCCGCCGCCGGCTCGTCGGCCGGAGCCGGAGCGGGCTCGACCTTGGGCGCCGCGGCCTTCGGCGCGACCGCCTTCGGCGCAGCTGCCTTCGGGGCGGCTGCCTTCGGGGCGGCTGCCTTCGGGGCGGCCGGCGCCGCCGGGGCAGCCGCCC
>DATLFR010000148.1 GCA_035540895.1 Actinomycetota bacterium
CCACGGTGGAGTCGGCAGGCACACGCGCCGGCGGAGCGGGCAGGCGACCGGCCATCAGCGCCCCGGGCAACCCCGTTCCTCCCTCGCCATCGGATCACGAGTATCCGACACCCGGGCGGAGGGCGCTGCGGGTTACAGCGAGGCGAGCCCGACGTGGAAACGAAGCTCGTCGAAGGCCGGACGCCGGGAACCTGTGGACGTCACCAGCCCCCAGCACCGGTCGACGAAGCACCCCTCGGAGGGGTCGGAGAGAGCCGTCCAGGTAGCCCCCGTGACCCCCCAATGGACCGAGGACGTCCAGACGGCCTCAGCTACCGCTCGCAGGACCCTCTGCTGGGCGAGGGGCGTCTGCAGGGCCTGCTCCACGTCCCAGTCCCCGGTGAGGACCGGGGGCCCCCGATGGAGGGTCGGGGCGCCGAACTCCCCCACCACGATCTCCACCTCGTCGCCCAGGCCCAGGATCGGCATGTAGCGCAGACGCGTGTCCTCGAGCATCCGCTCGACCTGCTGTCGGGGGCCGCCCGCTACCCAGGGGGTAGCCGGCCCCTGGGAGCCGGGGAAGATCTGCAGCCCCACGAAGGAGACCCGGTCCCTCAGCACCCCGCCGCCGGCCATCCTCAGCGCCGTCCACCAGGCCGCGTCGTGAACGGCCACCCCGCTCACCAGCCAGGAGAACCCCACCCGGGAGCCGGGCACGGCGTCCGTGGCGGCCAGGACCCCGGCGACCAGCGCCTTGTGGGCCAGTGGGTCGTGGGCATCCGACTCGGGGTCGGGAAGGGTGGCGTTGGGGCGGTTGCTGATCTCGAACGAGACGTGCGGGGTGTCGGCGAGGTCGCGGACCGTGGAACCCACCCAGGAGCGGAAACCCCCGAGCGCGTCCGACGCGACGTCGTCGACCGTGGTCCGGTACCGCAGGTTCACGAGGACCCGCCATCCCCGCTCGGCGGCCGCACGCGCGAGAGCCCGCCGCTCCATCTGTACCTCGTGGGGATCGGTCCAGGTGATCGGGATCCGGGCGACGAAAGGGTGCGTCCCGGCCAGCGCCTCGGCGTCCGGGAACTGGTCGGACGACGACATGGTCACGCCGAAGACCATCGGATGATGGCCCGAGGAGGCCCGCCCGGCCGGCAGCACCGCGGCGATCAGGGCGACGACGAGGAGCAGACCCGAGCGGCTGCGAAGGGACATACGGGACGTGTTCGCTCAAGCGGCGCCGAATCCTGCGCCACCTCTGGGGGAGCCCCGGGTGTTACCGTGCCTGCTGGTCGCCCCCGAGGGTTGAGTGGTGATGAGCGAGCGGATCCTAGCCGGACGTTACGAGCTGCTCGAGCGGCTGGGCTCGGGGGGCATGGCCGTGGTCTACCGCGGCGTGGACCGCAAGTTGGACCGCCCGGTCGCCGTGAAGCTGCTCCACCCCCAGATGGCGGCGGACGAGCGGTTCGTCGAGCGGTTCCGCCGGGAGGCCCGTCACGCCGGGGGGCTCTCGCACCCGAACATCGTCACCGTCTACGACACGGGGCAGGACGGTCCGGACGCGTTCATCGTGATGGAGCTCGTCGAGGGGACCTCCCTCAGCGAGGCGCTGCGGACGCTCGGACCCCTGTCCATAACGAGGACGGTCGAGGTCGGTACCCAGGTGCTGTCCGGGCTCGCCCACGCGCACGAGCGCGGGATCGTCCACCGGGACATCAAGCCCGGCAACGTCCTGATAGCCCGCGACGGGACGGCGAAGGTCGCCGACTTCGGGATAGCGAAGGGAGCCCAGGACGCCGGCATCGACCTGACGCAGACCGGGACGATGATGGGGACGGCCGCCTACCTGGCTCCCGAGCAGGTGGCCGGGCAGGGGACGACGCCCGCGTCGGACCAGTACGCCGTGGCCTGCGTGCTCTTCCAGTGCCTGGCCGGACAGCCCCCCTTCACGGGGGACACGCCGGTGGCGATAGCCGTCCGCCACCAGCAGGAGCCCCCTCCCGAGCTGAGCTCGTTCCGTCCGGATGTCCCGCCCGCTCTCGAGGCAGTGGTCATGCGCGGGCTCGCCAAGCGTCCGGCGGAGCGCTTCGATTCCTCGGCCGAGATGGCCCGCGCGCTTGCGGCCAGCGTCGACGCGACCTCGACGATGGCGGTACCCGCTGCCGGGGCCGGGGCGGCCGCGGCGGGGGCGGCTGCCACCGCGGCGATACCCCGGTCGGAAGGGTCGACGCAGGTGCTCTCGAGGCCGGAGCCGCCCCCGGACCGGTGGGCGTCGGCCTTCCGCACGGTCGCGATCGTCCTAGGCGTGGCCGCCCTGCTCTGGCTGCTCGGTTTCCTCGCCGTGACCTCGTTCCGGGGCGACCCCTCCGTCACGCCCGAGCCGACCCCGGCGTGGACGCCCGAGGAGCTGGAGACCCCGGAACCGACCCCGGAGCCCGAGCCGGAGCCCGAGCCGGAGCCCGACCCCACGCCGCGGCCCGACCCGACCCCGACCGTCCCGGTCGTCTCCCCGGTCGCGCCGGCCACGCCGGCGCAACCGGGTCAGTGACCCCGCGCTTGCCGTCCGGCATCCGTCCCGCTGATGGTGGTGGCGTGGACGACACTCTCCGGATCGCGATGCTCACCTACCGGGGGCAGCCCCACTCCGGGGGCCAGGGCGTCTACGTCCGCAACCTCAGCGGAGCGCTGACCCGCCTCGGTCACCACGTCGAGGTACTGTCCGGGCCCGTCTACCCCGACCTCGTGCCCGGTGTCGGCCTCGTGCGGCTGCCCAGCCTCGACCTGTACAACACGGACCGGCCCTTCCGCCCCCAGAGACCTCTGCGGTCGGTCATCGATGCGGCGGAGTACGCGGTGATGTGCGCCGGGGTCTACCCGGAACCGCTCACGTTCAGCCTCCGGGCCTGGAGGTGGCTCGCCCGCAGCCGTTGGCGCTTCGACGTCGTCCACGACAACCAGTGCCTGGGGTGGGGGCTGCTGCCCATCGCGCGGCGTCTCCCCGCCGTCGCGACCATCCACCACGCCATCACCGTGGACATGTACATACAGCTCTCCCAGATCCCCGATCCGAAGGCCCGGGCGGGGATGGCGCGTTGGTTCCGGTTCGTCGAGATGCAGAAACGGGTGGCCCGCCGGCTCCCGCGTGTGGTGACCGTCTCAGAGGCGTCGCGCGACGACATCGTCCGGGACTTCGGGATCCCCTCCGATCGGTTCACGCTCGTCCCCAACGGCGTCGACCAGGAGACGTTCGCTCCGCGCCCGGACGTGTCCAAGGTGCCGGGGCGGATCATGGCCGTGGTCAGCGCCGACCTCCCGCTGAAGGGGTTGAGGTTCCTGATCGAGGCCGTCGCGAAGCTGCGCACGGAGCGCGAGGCCGAGCTCGTGGTCGTCTCCCGGCCGCACCCCGACACCGTCGCCGCGGTCTCCCGCCTCGACCTCGAGCCATGGGTGCGTTTCGAGTCCTCCGTCACCACCGACCGGCTCGTCGAGCTCTACAACGAGGCCGAGGTGGTGGTCGTGGCATCGGTCTACGAGGGGTTCTCGCTGCCGGCCGTGGAGGCGATGGCCTGCGGCGTCCCGCTCGTCACGACCACGGGAGGAGCCCTGCCCGAGGTGACGGGTCCGGACGGTGAGGCCGCGCTCCACGTGCCCCCGGGGAGCCCGGATGCCATCGCGGCGGCCATCGCCCGCCTCCTCGACGACCCGGACCTGCGGGCCCGCCTGGCCAGAGGCGGCCGGGCCCGCGTCCTCGACCGCTACACGTGGGAAGAGGCGGCGAGCCAGACGGTGGACGTTTACCGCGAGGTCATGGCTTCGCGCTAGCCGACCCGCTCGACGACCATCGCCATCCCCTGGCCCCCTCCCACGCACATCGTCTCGAGCCCGAGCGTTCCGTCGGTCGCACGCAGCCCGTTGATGAGCGTGTTCATGATCCGGGCGCCGGTCATACCGTAGGGGTGGCCCAGCGCGATCGCTCCCCCATGGGGGTTGAAGCGGTCGTCGAACGGGTCCATCCCCACCTCCCGGCACACGGGGATCACCTGTGCCGCGAAGGCCTCGTTCAGCTCCATCACGTCGATGTCGTCGATCGTCACGCCTGCGCGCTCGAGCGCCTGACGGCACGCCTCGATCGGCCCCACGCCCATGATGGAGGGGTCGAGCGCCGAGACGCCCGTAGACCGGATCCGCACGATCGGCGTGAGGCCGTCCGCCTTCGCCTTCTCCTCCGAGACGACCACGACGGCGGCCGCCCCGTCGTTCAACGGACAGGCGTTGCCGGCGGTGACCACGCCGTCGTCCTTGAAGACGGGCTTGAGGGAGGCGAGCCGCTCGTACGTGGAGTCGGGGCGCGGTCCGTCGTCGGTGTCGACGGTCGTGCCGTCCTCCCTGGGGTAGGGCGCGATCTCGTTCTCGAAGAACCCGTTCTTCTGTGCGGCCACGGCCCGCTCCTGGGAGCGCTGCGCGAACCGGTCCATCTCCTCGCGCTGGACGCCGTACCGCTCGGCCACCACCTCGGCGGTCATCCCCATGGGCATGTAGACGTTCCACGGCGGGTTCTCCTGCACGAACCGGGGGTGCAG
>DATLFR010000149.1 GCA_035540895.1 Actinomycetota bacterium
TCCCCAGGGTGCGCCCCCCGACCTCTATGACGGTGCTCTCCCCGTCGAGCATCTGGATCCCGCCGTCCTCGAGCGTCCGCCACAGCTCCTCGACACGCTCCGACTCGTAGTCGTGGTTGCCGAGGACGGCGACGACGGGGACCCCGACCCCGTCCAGCTCTCGGCAGAGGGCCGCCGCCTCGTCGGGGTGGCCGACCCTCGTCAGATCGCCCCCGATCAGCAGCGCGTCGGCCACCTCCGGCAGACGTTCGAGGTGGGGACGCAGCGTCCCGACCGCGTCGGTGCCGAAATGGATATCCGCGACCGCGGCTATGCGGATCAAGTCAATCGCTCCGGCTCCGGGTTCTCCTCCAGGGTCGACACCTTCGTCTCGTTGCACACCGGCATGCCACCGGACGCCTGCTCGGCTATCTGGCCGATGCGCACGTGACGCTCCGCGGTGGCGACGGTCCCGCTCAGGAACACCTTCCCGGCTCGGATGCTGACGGTCACGTCCAGCTCGGCGAGCACCGGGTCGTGGGCGAGCGCCTCCCGGACACGCTCGATCACGTAGTCGTCCGGCTCCGGCGTCATGTCGCCTCCTGCGGGTACGCGACCGCGAACAGCTCCCTGATCACCCGCTCCGGGATGGCGATGTCGTTCGACGTCGCGTACAGGAGCAGGGCCAGGACCCGCCGCGTCGCGTGACGGGCACGACGGACGAGGTACTCCCAGTCGAGGTCCTCACGGATGAGCAGCCCGATCGCATCGTGCCAGTGGCGCGGACGCTCCTCGTCGTGGACGGCCGCCTTGATCACGATCAGGTCCTCGGGCGGGACCACCTGGGCCTCGACGCCCAGGATGTCGCGGCGCTGGGCGCGTTCGATCATCTCGTCGTCCATGTACAGGTCGCCGCGCGACTTGAAGATGATGTCGATCACGACGCGGTCCTTGATCGCCTTGTACAGCCACATCGGGTTCGTCTTCTGCGTCTGGTACCCGGCCGCCTCGAAGAGCTCCAGGGTGCGGTCGGCATCGTCGGGCTTCACGAGGAAGTCGATGTCGTGGGTCCAGCGCGGGCGGCCCATGCAGGAAGAGGCTAGGCCGCCCATCAGGACGTAGTCGATGCCGGAGTCCTCGAGCAGGTCGACCGCGGCCGCGAACAGCCGTAGGAACTCCTCGTCGCTGACGTCCGCCTTGTCGAACGGTGTCGGCGTGTTCGGAACCAGGGTCTCAGCTTGGTCGGACAATCGAAACCTCCCGTCCGCCGGGTGCCCGTGCATCTACCCGGCCGGACGCGGGTTCTAACCGCCCACGACCTCCAGGACCTGGCTCCCCCAGCGCGACAGCTTCGTGGGCCCGATCCCCGATATCCGCCCCAGCTCCCCGAGCGTCCCGGGCTGGACGTCGCAGATGGCCCGCAGGGTCGCGTCGTGGAAGATGACGTACGCGGGCACGCCCTCCTGCTCGGCCACCTCCTTGCGCCACGCGCGCAGCCTCGAGAAGAGGTCGGGGTCGGAGACGTGGCTGTCGAGCCGAGGCTTCACCTGGGCCCCCCGGGGGAGGTCGGGCATCAGCTCCTCGATGAAGCGCGACCTGCGCGCGCGCTTGCCCTCCCGGGTCGCGCACCACGACAGCCGCAGGTGTCGGCGCGCCCGGGTGATCCCGACGTAGAGGAGCCGGCGCTCCTCGTCGACGTCGGCGTCTGCCTTGGCCAGCGCGAACGGCATCTCCCGCTCCTCGAGACGCGGCAGGAAGACCGCTTCCCACTCGAGCCCCTTCGCCCGGTGGTAGGTGGACAGCGTCACCCCGCGGGCGCCCCGGTCGGATGCGAAGCGGGCCCTGACGTCGCGGACGAACTCGGCGACCGGCCGGTCGGGCGCCTCGTCGGACAGGTGGACGAGCCGGGTGAGGTCGGCCTGGCGGGCGATCTCCTCGGCTCCCTCCGGCTCGGTATCCGGCTCCCATCCGACCGCCGTCACCGCCTCCCGGACCGCCGCTGCGGCCGGGGTGGCCGGGTCGAGGCGCCCGAGGCGCGTCAGGACCGTCCGGGGGCCGGGACGCTCGAGGAACGAACCGTCGCGCACCTGGAAGGCGATCCGCGCCTTCGCGAACGCCTCCTCGTACTCCTCCGATCGCGCGTTGATCCGGTACAGGACCGCCATCTGCTCGAGCGGGACCCCCTCGGCGTGCAGGCGCCGCACGTCCGAGACGATCGCCCATGCCTCGGCCCGCTCGTCCGGGTGCTCGCCGATCACCGCGACCGGACCGTCGTCCGCCTGCGAGCGCAGCTCCTTGCGGATCCCACCCATCCGGGGGACGAGCCGGTTCGCCAGCTCGAGGACCTGCGGCGTGGACCTGTAGTTCGTCGTCAGGGCGACCACGGTCGCGTGGGGGTAGCGCTCCTTGAACCCGATCAGCCTCTCGGGCGAGGCTCCCGTGAACCCGTAGATCGACTGATGGTCGTCTCCCACCACGCAGACCTCGTCGCGTCCGCCGAGCCAGGCGTCCAGCAGGGTGGCCTGCAGGAGGTTCACGTCCTGGAACTCGTCCACCGTTATCGCCCGGTAGCGGTCCCGGATGCGCTCGGCGGCATCGGGCCGCTCGTCGAACAGGGCGATCGCCATCTCGAGGAGATCCTCGAAGTCGATCATCCCCGCGCGCCGCTTCGCCGCCTCGTAGTTCACGTAGACGCGGTGCATCAGGTCGCGCGGGATGGGGGGCTCGTGGCCGCCCAGCCCCGTCAGGTAACGCTGGGGCGACAGGCGGCGGTTCTTCGCCCACTCGATCTCGCCCGCGATGTCCTTCGTGGCCCGGAAGCGGTACTGGCCGGGCAGCTTGCGCACGAGCGGTCCGACGAGGCGCGCCTTGGACGGCAGCAGCTTCGGGGCCTCGGTGAAGTGCGCCACCTGGGCGAGGGCCTCCGCGTGGAAGGTCCGCGCCCGGACGGCCGGGACACCCAACCCGGACAGCCTCTCGCGCAGCTCGTTGGCCGCCCGGTCGGTGAAGGTGACCGCGAGCAGCCGGTCGGCCGGGAAGGCGTCCGTGGCGATCTGGTAGGCGATGCGCCTCGTGATCGTCGTGGTCTTGCCGGTGCCGGCTCCCGCCACGATGCAGACCGGACCGCGGACCGCCGTGGCCGCGGCGCGCTGCTGCGCGTTCAGGCCCTCCAGGATGCGCTCGGACATACCCCAAAGGATGGCGGCGGGGGCCGACACGGACCGGAGACCGCCGCGTCCCGGCAGGCGCTCGCGCAGGACCCCGCACGCCCGATAACGTCGGATGCGGTGGACGGGTCACTGCAGCCTTCGCCCGAGGAGTTCGGCGCCGTTATGGAGCAACTCACGGCGTTCGCCGAGCAGGTGCTCTCGTCGGGGCCGCCGGCGAGTGACTTCTCCGGGATCCACGAGCTCTTGGCCGAGCTCGACGAGGCGGAGCCCGCCCGGGGGGAGCTCCCCGAGCTGCTCGACCTGCTCACCCGGGCGTCCGCGAAGGGGATGAACCACCTCCATCCGGGGTTCCTCGCCTACATCCCGGTCGCCGGGGCGCCCGTCAACGCCGTGGCGGACTTCGTCGCCGCGCTCCTCAACCGGTACGTGGGGGTGCAGTGGGCGTCGCCGACGATGGCGCAGCTGGAGTGGAACGTCGTGAGGTGGCTCGCGGCGATGTTCGGGTACCCGGAGGAGGCCCGCGGTGTCCTGACCTCGGGCGGCAGCTTCGCCAACTTCACCGCGCTCGTGACCGCTCGGCACGCCCGCCTGGGTGCCGGCCACCTGCAGGGAGCGATCTACCAGACCGATCAGGCGCACATGTCCGTCGAGCGGGCGGCGCGTCTCGCCGGGGTCGACCCCGCCCTGGTCCGGTTCGTGGCGACCGACGACGGGCTGAGGATGGACGTGGACGCGCTCGAAGAAGCGATCGAGGCGGACGTGTCGCGCGGCATCGAACCCTTCCTGGTCGTGTTGAGCGCGGGCACGACCAACTCGGGCGCGGTCGACCCGATCGTGGACGCCGCGCGGGTGGCCCGGGCCTCAGGCGCGTGGGTGCATGTCGACGCCGCCTACGGCGGCGCGTTCGTGCTCACCGAGCACGGACGGGAGGTCATGCGCGGCATCGACGAGGCCGACTCGATCACCTTCGACCCGCACAAGGGGCTGTTCTCGTCCATGGGGCTGGGGTGCGTCCTGGTGCGTGACGGGGAGGCGATGCGGCGGGCGCACATGGGGGAGCACGCCTACCTGCAGCCGGCCGGGCAGCCGGGGCTGCCGCCCAACCTCAGCGACTACTCGATGGAGCTGACCCGGCCCTTCCGGGGCCTGCGTCTGTGGCTCGCGTTGAAGCTGTACGGCTGGGAGCCCTTCCGGCAGGCACTCGAGCTCAACCGGCAGCTGGCGGTCGACCTCCACCGCGCCCTCGTCGCCGACGATCGCTACGAGGCGCCGTGGGCGCCGCAGCTGTCGACGGTCGTCTTCCGCGACGCGGGCGGCGACGAGGCGACCGAGCGGCTGCTGGAGGGCGTGAACGCGGACGGACGCGTGCTGCTGTCCTCCACGCGGATGCGGGACAGGCTCTGGCTCAGGGCGTGCTTCCTTAGCCACCGCACGGACCGGGCGACCCTCGAAGATCTGCTGGACGCGCTCGGGATGTCCGGAGCGCAGCCGCCGGGCGCGGGTTAGCCCCCCAGCGCCCCGGCGAAGTCCTCGAGCAGGTCTTCCACGTCCTCGATCCCGACGCTGATCCTCAACAGCCCGTCAGTCACACCGATGGCCTCCCGCTCCGATCGCCCGAGCTGGGTATGGGTGACGGTGGCCGGGTGAATCACGAGCGTGTGGACGCCGCCCAGGCTGGCCGCCATTCGCGCCACGCGCACCGTCTCGCAGAAGCGTCGGCCGGCCTCGAGCCCGCCGGCCAGCTCGACCGCCATCATCCCCGACGCTCCCCGGGGGAGCAGCCGCCGGGCCAGGTCGTGGTCCGGGTGGGTCGGGAGCCCGGGGTACCAGACGCGGGCGACCGACGGGTGCGACTCGAGCATCTCGGCCAGGCGCAGCGCCGAGGCGCAGATCCGGCCGAGCCGGATGGCGAGCGTCGCGATCCCGCGCATCGTGAGCCAGGCGTCGAAGGGGCTCGGTGTCCCCCCGAGATCGATCGAGACCTCTCGGACCTCCCGCATCAACCCGGCCGTCCCGCAGGCCAGCCCGCCGACGAGGTCGTGGTGTCCGCCCAGGTACTTCGTGGAGGACTCGATCACGACGTCCGCCCCCAGCTCCGCGGGCCGGCACAGGTAGGGGCTCGCGAAGGTGTTGTCCACGACGAGCCGGACCGAACGCCGCCGGCACTCGTCCGCTAGGGCCGGGAGGTCGGCCAGGGAGCAGCGGGGGTTGCCGATCGTCTCGACGTAGCAGACGGTGGTGTCGTCCCGCATCGCCGCGAGCAGGTCGTCCGTTCGGTGCGACGCGGCCAGCGAGACCTCGACCCCCCAGCGCGGGAGGAGCTTGCTGGCCGTGGCGAACGTCCCCCCGTAAAGGTCGGAGGAGAAGACCACGTGGTCGCCCGCCCTCGCCAGCGTGGCCAGGGTCGTGGTGATCGCCGCCATCCCCGAGGAGAAGGAGACGGCGGCCTCCGCGCCTTCGAGCCCAGCCACCGTGCGTTCGAGCGCGGCGCGTGTCGGGTTCTGCCAGCGGGAGTAGACGTAGCTCTCCCCCTTCCCCGAGGAGATCAGCTCGGCCAGCTCGGCCGCGTCGGGGAAGGCGAAGGTGGCGGTCTGGTGGATCGGTACCGAGAGGGGGGCCCCGCCCGGACGCGGGTCCTCGGGATCGGGGAGCGAACGGGTCGTGAACCCGGTCACGCGGCCGCTCCGAGGAAGGGGAGGACGACCGCGAGCGTGCCTTCCGGGTCCTCCATCGGGAAGAAGTGCCCTCCCTCGACGGTGGCCCCCGCGACGCAGGGGTTGCGACGCGTGGCGGGTTCGGTGTCCCTCCACAGGGCGGTGGGGTGCGTCCCGCCGACCACCAGCGTGGGGCACCGGAGCTCGGCGAGGCCCTCCCAGGCCAGCTGGCGCTGGCTGGTCTCGTAGATCTGCGCCTCCACCTCGGGTGGGCAGCAGAGCTCGTAACAGCCGTCCGCGCGTTCGGACGTACCGTGCTGCACGTAGGCGCGGAGGAACTCCGGCCGCCATGTCTGCAGCGGCGACCCGGCGCGCAGCCGCTCGGACATCTGCTCGCGCGACTCCCATACGGCGCGGCGCCCGCGGGCGGTCTCCGCCATCGGGTTGGGACGGTGGGCGGCCGCCTCCCGCCACTCGGGAGGCGGCGTCACCGGGTCGAGCAGGACGAGGCGCGAGAAGGTGGAGGGCCGCGAGACCTGGGCCAGCACCAGCGCGGCCGCCCCCGCCGAGTGGCCGACCCCGGCCGGCTCGCTCAGACCCAGGTGATCCACCGCGGCCAGGACGTCCCGGCCGAACGCCTCCCACTCGTAGCCGGCTGGAGGTTTGTCCGACCCGCCGTGTCCCCGTTGGTCGATGGCCACGACCCGGAACCGGTCCTGCAAGCGGGGGACGTACGGGTCCCACACGTTGGCGTGGAAGCCGGTCGCGTGGACGAGGACGAGGTCGGGTCCGTCACCGCCGTGGTCGATGCAGCGGATGGACACGCCGTCCGCGTCGGCGAAGGAGACCCGGACCACCTACCGGATCTCGGCGACGCCGTCCTTGATGACGGCACCGTCCGGACCCGTCGTCTCGAAGGCGTACACGCCCTCGGAGTCGGTCCGCCAGAACGTCGTGGTCAGGGTCTGCCCCGGCAGGACGGGCTTGGAGAACCGGCCGGCGAACCTGGTGAGCCGGGCCGGGTCGCCTTCCGCGAGGTTCTCCACGGCCGCCCAGCACGCGTGGGCGAGCGTGTTCATCCCGTGGTTGATGATCCCCGGCAACCCGACGGAACGGGCGAACTCGGGGTCGAGGTGGATCGGGTTGTGGTCCCCCGATGCCTCCGCGTAGCGGTGGGTGATGTCCTCGTCGATGTGCTGCTCGACCGAGGCGACCGGCTCCCCGTCGCGGTTCGTCGAGATGGGAGGCGCCGGCTCGCCGGTCTGAGGCTCCCCTGTGTGGCCGCGGATGTAGATCGTGGCGTAGAACTCGCCGACCTTGCCGCCGTCCGCGTCCTTGTACTCGACGTGTCCGGTCGCGGTCGTTCCGCGCTCGCCGCCGGAGATCCCGGAGATGCGACCTCGCGTGGTCAGCACGTCGCCCGCGCGGATGGGCCGCTCGAACCGCATGTCCTGGATGAGGTGAACGAGCATCATGAGCAGGTCCGGCGAGACCGCCTCGCCCATCCCTCCCGCCATGGCGTTCCACCCGGCCACGATCGGGAACAGGGGAGGGGCTATCGAGTCGTCGCCCTTGCGGTAGGCGGGGTTGGGGTCGTTCACGGCGTCCGCGTACGACTGGATGGCGTCGGCCGTCACCTCGTAGGTGGATTCCGGGTACCACCGGCCGACCACGTCATGGTTGATGGGCACGGGTCCTCCTCAGTCGCCGACCACGATCGAAGCCTTCTCTATGAACACGCGCTGGGGAGGTTGGGCGTCGACGCCCTCGGGCTGGAGCGCCGCTATGCGCTCCACGACGTCCATCCCCTCGACGACCTCCCCGACCAGCGCGTACTCGGCCGGAAGCCCGGTGTCGGCCGATGCGATGAAGAACTGGGAGCCGGATGTCCCGGCGGGATCCGGGCCGGCCTTGGCCATGGCGACGATCCCTCGGTCGTAGGAGAGACCGCGAGGGGGAGCCTCGACGATCTGGTACCCGGGGCCGCCGCCTCCCGTGCCTTCCGGGTCGCCTCCCTGTATGACGAACCCGTTCACCACCCGGTGGAACTCGAGCCCGTCGTAGAAGCCGTTGCGGGTCAGGAAGACGACCGAGTTCACGGTCTTCGGCGCCCGTGACACGGCGAGCTCGACGTCGATCCTCCCGCAGGAGGTCTCGAGCCTCCAGACGTAGGTCTTGGAGCGGTCGAGCTTCTGGTCGGCGGGCGGGTCCTCCCAGGTCTGCTTCTCCGCCCCGGCGGCGTCGGGCAGCGACCCGTCGCAGGCGATCGGCCTGGGCGAGGGAGCCGGGGTGGGCCCCCCGGTGGCGGCCGGAGAGGGGGAGGCGGCCGGGTCGTCGGTGCCGCGCAGGGCGAGGGCGGCGAGCGCGAGACCGCCGAGGATGAGGAACGCGGTGACGCCGGCCAGGGTGTACATGCGGCGCTTGCGCTGGCGCTCCATCATCTCGCGCATCGCCTCACGGCGCGCGGCCGCGGCTTCCTTCTTGCGGGCGCGTTTGGGGGAGCGTCCGTCTGGCATGGGTCCTTGTCTACCACCCCGCCCGCCCGGGAGCCATTCGGGCATCCGGTAGCATCACGCCCTCATGACGATCGTGCTCGGGATCAGGCACGGCGAGGTCCACAACCCGGAGGGCGTGATCTACGCCGGGCTGGACGGGTACGGCCTATCGGAGCTGGGTCGGGAGCAGGCGCGCCTGGCCGCCGAACCGTTGCGCGGTCTCGACGTCGAGGCGCTCTACTGCTCGCCGCTCGACCGGGCCGTGCAGACGGCGCAGGCGATCGCGGAGGCGTGCGGGACCGAGATCCGGACGGACGACCGCCTCTACGAGTGGCGCTACTGGACGCGGTGGGCGGGGAAGACCTGGGAGGACCTCCGGGACACCGACGCCGAGGCGTTCGAGGCCTACATCACCGACCCCGGCTCCCTCGTGGGAGCCGAGAGCTTCACGCAGCTGCGGACGCGCGTCACCGGGTGGCTGCGGGAGGCGCAGGAGCGTCACCCGGACGGCATCGTCGTGGCGGTGACGCACCTCGAGCCGCTGCGCGCGGCGCTCGTCGACCTCCTGGACATCCCCACCTCCGCGACCTCGTCGATCCGGATCGGGACGGGACAGGCGGTGAGGCTCGCGCCGGACCCGCACCCCGAGCCCGCGCCGCTGGACGAGCTCGTGGCTCTAGGACGCGGCTAGCTCCTCGACGACCCGCTGCGCGACGTGCGCCGCACCGCGTTCCCCCATCGCGAGCGTGTAGTGGTTCACGTCCTCCACCATCTCGTCGCGCAGGTGCGGGATCGCGGCCCGCATATCCGCTACCAGCTCGTCGGGGATCGTCGGCTGCGGCTGGTTCAAGAGTCCCCTGGGAGCCCGGACGAGCAGTACCGGGCAGGCGATGTCCGCCAGGCATGTCTTCAGCTCGGTGTTCGAGTACAGGTCGCGTCCGTCCGCCCGGATCGCCTCGGGGGAGACCTTCGAGCGGAGCGCGTCGTGCGGACCCTCCACGTCGTGGTCGAGGTAGTGCTCGACGTAGGGGCTCCAGTCCTCACCCAGCGCCGGGTGCTGGCGCCAGAAGTCGTGGTACGCCTCGCGCGAGGGGAAGGTCTGCGACAGACGCTGGATCGACGGTCCGAGCGTGGCTTCGAGCACCATGTCCACGTCCGTCCCCTCCGGCAGCGTGAACGGCGTCCCGCCGTCGACGAGGACCAGCGCCCGCGTTCGGTCGGGATGGCGAGCGGCGAAGAGCGTCCCGACGAAACCTCCCATCGAGACGGCGAGGAGCAGCGCCCGCTCCACGGCGAGGTGGTCCAGCGCCGCCACGCAGTCCTGCACGTGCTGGGACATGCCCCACGGTCCGGGGAGGCCGGCGCTCCCGCCGCGGCCGCGGAGGTCGGGGGCGATGACGCGGACGCCGTCCGGGAGCCGGTCCACCACGGGCGGGAACTGCGCGTGTGAGGCGGTGATCCCGTGCAGGGCGAGCACGACGTCGGGGCCGGCCCCCCACTGAGCCACGGTCAGGTCCCCACCCCGGACCGGCACCCGCACCACGTCGGCCGCGATCATGCGTCCACCGTCGCGATCTCGAGCTGCTCGGCCTTCGCTCGCAGCACCTTCTTGTCGAACTTGCCCACGGACGTCTTCGGCACCTCGTCGATGAAGGTCCAACGCTCCGGGAGCCACCAGCGGGCGACCCGGGGAGCCAGGAAGTCGCGCAGCTCGGCCGGCGTGACGCTGGCCCCCTCGCGCACGACGACGCAGGCGAGCGGACGCTCCGTCCACCGGTCGTCGGGCACCGCGACCACGGCCGCCTCGACCACGTCCGGGTGGGCCATGAGGTGTCCCTCGAGCTCCACCGACGAGATCCATTCGCCGCCCGACTTGATGACGTCCTTCGAGCGGTCGGTGATCTGGACGTACCCCTTCGGGTCGACGTACCCCACGTCCCCCGTGCGCAGCCAGCCGTCGTGGAACTTCTCGGGGGCCGGGTCGCCGTTGTAGGACGAGGTGACCCATGGACCGCGCACCTCGATCTCGCCCACCGTCTGACCGTCCCACGGGAGGACCTCCCCGTCCGGACCCGTGATCCGGAGCTCGACACCCGCCATCGCCCGGCCGGTGCGGGCGCGCCAGTCGAACTCGGTCCCGGGCTCGGCGGTCTTGGGCGGGAAGGCGAGCGCGGCTATCGGGCTCGTCTCGGTCATCCCCCAGCCCTGGATGATGCGGACGCCGTAGCGCTCCTCGAACCTCTCCATCAGCGCGCGAGGGACGGCCGCCCCGCCGCACATGATCATCCGCAGCGAGGACAGGTCTATGTCGTCGCGGCCCTCGCCGTGGCGGAGCAGGTCGTTCCAGATGGTCGGGACGGCCGCAGCCATGGTCGGACGCTCCCGCGTGATCATCGCCGCCATGTGTTCGGCCTGCATGAACCGGTTCGGGAAGAGCAGGTCGGCGCCGGCCGCCCAGCCCGCGTACGGGAGCCCCCACGCGTTGGCGTGGAACATCGGGACGATCGGGAGCACCCGGTCGGTCTCGGTGATCGCCAGGGCCCCGGCGGCCATCACGCCGAGGGAGTGCAGGAAGGTGGACCGGTGGCTGTAGACGACGCCCTTGGGGTTGCCGGTCGTGCCGCTCGTGTAGCACATGGCGGCCGCCTGCCCCTCCTCCAGGTCGGGCCAGTCGAAGGCGGGGGAGGCGGCTGACAGGACGTCCTCGTAGCGCAGCGTCTCCCGTCCCACCGCGGGCACGTCGCCCTCGCCAACCACGATCAGCCGCTCCACGCAGTCGATGCGGTCGGCGATCGGCTCGAGCAGGGGGCCGCAGGACCCGTCGACGATGATCACCTTGTCCTGCGCGTGCTCGACGATGTACGCGAGCTGCTCGGGGAACAGGCGGATGTTGAGCGTGTGCAGGACGGCTCCCATGCAGGGGACCGCCAGGTACGCCTCGAGGTGCTCCTGGTGGTTCCACGAGAAGGTGGCCACCCGGTCGTCCTGACCCACACCCAGCGCGGTGAGCGCGTTCGCGAGCCGCCCGGCGCGCTCGGCCGCCTCCGCGAACGTCGCTTCGCGGGTGCCGTCGCCGGTCCACGTCCGCACGACGCTGTCGCCGAAGTAGGAGGCGCCGTGGCGGAACAGGTGGGTGATGGTGAGCGGGAAGTCCGGCATCGTGCTGCGCATCGTTCTCCTCCCCTGGCCCCGGTGAACGTCCGTTCACGGATGCTAGGACCGAGGGGGTGTGCGGTCAATGTGGGCTAGCCTGGCCAGATGAGGCGCGCGACGCTCGCTCATGCAGGGGCCGGCGCTGCGGCCCTCATCGTGGGAGTGGGCCTCACCGTGTGGTTCGCCCAGGGCGCCGCGTCGCTCGCGGACCTCAAGGTGGGGGAGCTTGCCGTCGCCGTGGCTATGACCTCGATCGGATGGCTCCTCGCTCATCGCCTGCCGCGCAACGCGATCGGTTGGCTGCTGCTGGCGGCCGGCATCGGCGCCTCCTACATGTACTTCGGGAACCAGACGGACCCCCGGCGCATACCCATCTGGTTCTCCTGGGTCGCCTCGTGGACGTGGATGTTGGGTCCCACCGTCCTGGCTGTCTTCGTGCTGCTCCTGTTCCCCAACGGGAGCCCGCTCTCCCCTAGGTGGAGAGTCGTCGGCTGGCTTGGGGGCATCAGCATCTTCCTAATGGCCGCCACCTCCGCACTGATGCCGTTCGAACAGTCGGGGATGGGAACCGATGTCGAGAACCCCATCGCGCTGCATGGGGCGGCTGATCTCCTGGAGGCGATCTTCATCCCCGCCGCCGCGGTGTTCCTCGCATCGGTCGTGGCGGCAGCTGTCTCGCTCGTCGTCCGGTACCGGCGGTCGGGCGACGATCAGCGACACCAGATCAAGTGGGTCGTCTACGGGGCCACCGTGTCGGTGCTCCTGTACCTCACCGGTGGTGTCACGACGCAGCTCCCGTTCGTGACGTACGACCTCCTCTTCTTCGCGTCCCTGCTGTTGTTCCTCGGATGCGTCGCCCTGTCCATCCTGCGGTACCGCTTGTACTCGATCGACCGGATCGTGAGCAGGACGATCTCCTACACCATCGTGTCGGCCACCCTGGCGGCTTGCTACGCAGCCGTCGTGTTCGGTCCGACGCTCCTGATCGGTCGCGGCCGAAACATCCCGCAGGCCTCGATCGCGATCGCGACCCTCTCGGCGGCGGCGGCCGCCCGGCCTGTGCAGCGACGGGTGCAGCGGGCGGTGGACCGACGCTTCGATAGGTCGCGATACGACGCTCAGCGCACGGTGGAGTCGTTCCTGACGAGGATGAGAACCGTCACCGACCTCGATGACCTCCAGGGCGAGCTGACCAGCGTTGTCGTCGGCGCTGTGCGGCCGACGCACATCGCACTCTGGCTCCCGGATGCGCCCCCGGTCAGCTCAACGAGGGCACGAGCAGACTGATCACTAGGACCAGGATCCCGGCTCCCACGACGGCGGACACGATCGCCATCGCGCACCCAGGCCGCGCCCCCCGGCGGATCTGGAGCCGCTCGAACACGAAGCCCCCGATGACGGCGCCGGCCATCCCGAGCGCCATCTGCTCGAGCATGCCGAGGTCGTCTCCGCGCAGGAAGAGCCAGTCGGCGATCCCGCCGGCCACGATGCCGACGAGCGCGTAGTAGAGGAACCTCACGGCTCCCTCCGCAGCAGCACCCGGGCGGGCGACCCGTCGCCGCCCGGGATCGGAAGCGGGAGGGCGATGACCTCCCACGGGCCCGGCTCGACCTCGGCGAGGTCGACCCCCTCGACGATCACGACTCCCGCCCCGAGCAGGACCTTGTGGGTCGGGTGCTCCTTCGACCCGAACGGCTCGATCGAGAGGTAGTCGATCCCGACGAGGCGGATCCCCCGATCGACGATCCAGCGGGCGGCCGACTCGTCGTAGGCGACGAAGTCCTCCCGGAAGGAGGTGTCCGACGACCAGCCGGAGTTGCGGGTCCGGGCGAGGAGCCGCTCGCACCCTTCGGGCACGGAGGCCGCATCGAGATGGTCGGCGGAGATCGCGCCCTCGACGCCCCTGAGATCGGCCACGAAACCCGGGCCGACGAGCGCGTCCACGGGGAGGGCGTCGATGCCCGAGCCGCCGACGAGGAAGTGGATCGGTGCGTCCATGTGGGTGCCGGTGTGGGCGCCCACCACCACCTCCGAGACGGTGGACGAGTCGCCCGAGGCGACGTCCTTCCGCACCTCGCGGCGCAGCCCGCGCTCGCCCGGCCAGGTCGGCAGGTCAGGTCGCAAGGGGACGGTCACGTCGACGATCATGGCCGCGACATCCTATCGGGGCCGCGGTACCGTCTGACCATGTCGCGGCGCCTCCTGGTGTGCTCCGCCCTGCTGTGGACACTGCTCCCTATCGGCGCGGCCGGTGCCCACCCGGCCGGGCTCCCGCCGCTCGCGGAGATCAGCCACGCCCAGACGTCCGTGCGCACCTCCCTCTCGGTGGCCATGGATGACACGATCCTTCTGTTCACCACGGCCGGTGCCCCGGAGCGCGACCCCACCGGTCCGGACCCGGACGCCCTGGCGACCCAGCCCGAGGCCGCCGCGTACATCACGTCCCGGTACGTGCTCGCGGTGCCGGAGGGGAAATGCACGGCCCAGGTGGTGGGGGGCCGTCCGATCCGGGGGACGGGGTTCCGGTTCCTGATCGATCACGAGTGCCCGGCTCCCGTGCGGGACACGCTGACGGTCCGCAGCTCGCTCCTGCGCGACCTGTCCCCCGCGTACCGGCTCGCGATATCGGTGAAGGTCGGCGGCGACCGCGTCCGCTACACGATCGAGGAGGGCGAGGACGCGCTGACGATGGACCTCACGAAGCGTCCGACGCCAGGCAAGACGGTGCAGGAGGGCCCGGACCGCACGGAGCAGGGAAGGCTGTTCCTCTTCAACTACCTCGACTCGGGACGGGGAGCCTGGGCGGCCGTCGTCGCCCTCGGGACGGCGTTCCTGCTCGGCGTGGCCGCGCTCGCCGCGGGTCAGTCCATCTCCGGACATCGTGTCGAGAACTGGCTCCACGCGATCTCGGCCGCGCTCGTCCTGGGGGTGGGGCTCTTCATGCTGAAGCGGCGCATAGGCCTGCTACGCGCCGGCGCCGACGAGCACCACCACCACCACCACGCCCCGCCGGTGGCCACGGGAGCCGACCACCTCCCCGCCGAGCAGCGCGCGCTGAGCGGGAAGGGGCTCGTGGCGGTCGCGGCGGCCGGCGGCATCCTGCCGTGTCCGGAGGCGTTCGGCCTCCTCTTCGCCTCGCTGACCGTGGGCCGGGTCGCCGCCGGACTCCTGATCCTGGTCGCATTCTCGGTCGGGCTGGGCGCCGTCCTGTTCGCGGTCACGCTGTCGCTGATCATGTCGAAGCGGGCGGTCGCTCCCTCCCTGGAGCGCTCCCGGGTGGTGAGGTACCTGCCTGTCCTGTCCGCCGTCATCGTCACGGCCTTCGGCGTCGTCCTCGCCGTGAGCGCGGCGCGCTCCTTCTAGCGCTTGACAGGACGAGGCGGGGCGGGGTAAATGAACGTTCGTTCACGACCGCCGGGGAGGGCGAGATGAACCGAACGGTCCGCCTGTGGGCTTCGACCCTTGCGCTCCTGCTCCTTACCTCCGCGTGCAGCGGTGGGGCGATGAGCCGGCTGCGGGCACTGAACGAGAGACCGGACGCGGCGGCCAACGAGGCTCCCGAGCTCGAGGAGCTGACCGACCAGGCCCCGGTCGAGGGCGCGCCGACCCCCGAACAGGCCCCCGAGTCCGGTGCGCCCGGCGCGCCCGGCCGCACCACGGGCACGGTCGTCGGAGGGACGAGGGTCACCCGAGGCGGTACGACCGTGACGACGCCGCCGGGGGGAGGTCCTCCCGTCGCCGACCTGTTCAACGCGAGCGAGGACCGCATCGGGCTCACGGACAACTCGATTACCCTGTGCGGACACGCCGCCACCACGTTCGGCCCGGCCTTCAACACGGCGCCCGAGGACCTGAACGTCTACTGGCAGCAGCTCAACGACGCGGGCGGGGTTCACGGGAGGCGGGTCACGGTGTCCTGGGAGAACGACAACTACGACCCCACCACCGCCACGCAGGCCGCCGAGGCCTGCCGCGCGAAGAACCCTTTCATCCTGCTCGGCGGGATCGGGTTCGACCAGATCCCCGCCGTGCGCAACCTCGTCGAGCAGCGGCGGATGCTCTACATCCACCACATCGCGCGCGAGGACCTCTCGAAGAAGTACTCGTTCAGCTACCTGGCTACGGTCGACAACATCGGGACCCTCGCCGCGCAGTTCATCCACCGCAAGTACCCCGGGAAGAGGGTCGGCGTCTTCTACCGCAACAGCGAGAACTGGGACCCGGGCTACAAGAACTTCGTCTCGACGACGCAGCGCCTCAGCGGGAAGACCCCCTTCGGCGTACCCGTCGAGCGCAACCAGGGCCAGTACACGCAGGGCATCCAGCAGATGCGCAACAACGCAGACATCGTGTTCGTGTGGGAGAACGCGCTGGCCGGGACGCAGATCATCCAACAGGCGCAGGGACAGGGGTGGCGCCCCAACTGGTTGGTCTTCCCGTTCAACACGACCACGGACACGCTCGGCCGTGACACGACGAACCCGCCGCTGGACGGGATCGCGACCTGGCCGGCGTACTCGGTGGGGGACCGGACCGGTCCGTTCGCCTCGTACGCCGACGAGATCGAACGGTTCGAGTCGGCCTACCGCCGGTATCGCAACGTCCCCCTCACGGACATCCACTGGATGACGTGGCTGTCCTGGAAGCAGATCCACGCGCTGCTCGACAAGTGCGGCCGCGACTGCACGCGCAACAAGATCGCCGGTCTCATCCTCACCGGGCAGGAGACCGCCGTGCACCCGACCTGCGCGGTCGACTTCAAGCGCAACGGTCACGTGGGCGGGTTCTCGGCCACGATCTTCGAGGCCTACAACAAGCCGGGGAACGCGGCCGGGTGGCGCCACCAGGGCGACCTCGTCTGCCGCGAGAGCTTCCTGTAGACCGCCCATGGGCGAGACGCTCGTCATAGGCATCGTGAACGGCGCCGTCTACGGCCTCATCGCGCTCGGCATCGTCCTCGTCTACAAGGGGAGCCGCGTGCTCAACTTCGGCCAGGGCGAACTCGGCACCTTCGGCCTCTTCGTCACCTGGTGGCTCGTGGTGAAGCAGGGCATGCCCTGGGGGGTCGGGGCCCTCGCAGGCGTCGCCGCGGCGGTGGCCGTCGCCCTCGCCTTCGAGCGGCTCGTGGTCAGGCGCATGGGTGACGCCCCGCGGCTCTCGGTGGCGGTCGCCACCGTCGGGCTGTTCCTGTTCCTGCTCGCGGCCGAGGCCGTCGTCTGGCGGGAGCCTCAGGTCGTCCTGCGCCCCCCGTTCAGCGGACTCGGTCCCAAGATCCTGGGCTACTTCGTCTCCCCGACCCAGATCCTCGCGCTCGTCGCCGTCGCCGGCATCGGGCTCGCCCTCGCCGCCTTCCTGCGGGCGACCGACTTCGGGCTCGGGGTCCTGGCCGCCGCTCAGGACCCGACCATGGTGCGGCTGGTCGGCGTGCCGCTCTCCCGGGTCTCTGCGTTCACATGGGGCCTGGCCGGAGCGCTCGGTGCGATGGCGGCGATCCTGATCGGACCCATCTTCGGGGCCTTCGCCCCCGGCTTCATGACCCGGATCTTCATCTGGGGCCTCGCGGCCGCCTTGCTGGGAGGGCTGACCAGCCTCCCCGGGGCGTTCGTCGGGGGGATCGCGGTGGGGATCTTCGACTCCGCCGTGCAGCGCGTCTTCCTCACCGGCAGCGTGCCCGGCGTCCCGTCGATAGCGCTCCTCCTCGTGATCCTGGCGGTACTGCTGTTCAGGCCCTCCGGTCTTCTCGGCAAGGTGGCCACGCGATGAAGGCGCTGTTCTCCGGCCCCCGGTGGCGGCTCGCGCTCGTGCTGGCGGTCGCGGGCGCGGTCGTGCCGCCGGTCCTGGCCCGCATGGGGCTGATGGGCGACCTGTTCGCGCTCAACGTCGGCATCGGGGTCTGCTTCGCGGCCGCCGCCCTGTCGCTCAACCTCCTCATGGGTTACGCCGGGCAGATCTCGCTCGGGCACGCGGCGCTGCTCGGGGTCGGCGCGTTCACCTCGGGGATCCTCACCGCACGCGGACCCGAGCTCGCATTCATGTGGGGCTTCCTGGCCGGAGCCCTGGTGGGCGCGATCTTCGCGTTCCTGCTCGGCCTCCCGGCGCTGCGGCTGCGCGGGCTCTACCTCGCCGTCGTCACCATCGCGTTCGCGTTCATGGTCGAGGAGTCGCTGTTCAAGTGGAGGCCGATCACCGGCGGGTCGGCGGGTCTCGAGATCCCCCGGCCGCTCGCCGGCGACTTCTACTTCTCGCGCAACCCCGACTACCTCGCTCTGATCCTGGTCCTATTC
>DATLFR010000150.1 GCA_035540895.1 Actinomycetota bacterium
GTCATCTTCTTCATGGCCTTCTTCACCGGCACCCAGGTCGGGCTCGAGGGTTTCAAGGGTCTGCAGCTGATCGGCGCGGAGGCCTTCACCGGGTTCGTCTCCGCCTTCGCCAACACGCGCGAGATCACCCCTCTCATCGCCGGCATCACGCTCGCCGCCCAGGTGGGAGCGGGGTTCACGGCCGAGCTAGGCGCGATGCGGATATCGGAGGAGGTCGATGCTCTCGAGACGATGGGGGTGCGGCCGATCCCCTACCTCGTCTCGTCGCGGATCATCGCGGCGATCGTCGCCGTGGTCCCCCTCTACCTGATCTCGCTGTTCAGCTCCTACCTGGCAACGAGGGTGATCGTCGTCAACGTCCTCGGGCTGTCGGGGGGGACGTACAACCACTACTTCACGCTCTTCCTGCCTCCGATCGACGTCGTCTACTCGCTGGCGAAGGCGGTCATCTTCGCGATGCTCGTCGCGCTGATCCACTGCTACTACGGGTTCAACGCGACGGGAGGTCCGGCGGGCGTCGGGGTGGCGGTCGGTCGGGCGATCCGGACGTCCATCGTGGTGATCAACATCGTGAACCTGGCGATGTCCGCCGTCTTCTGGGGGACGGGCGAGACGGTGAGGATCGCCGGATGACGCGCAGCAACCCCCGTCTCGGCATCGTCGCCCTGGTCCTGCTCACCGCCGCGACCGCGCTGCTCTACCTGTTCGTGGCCGGATCGTTCAAGCCCGGCTACCGGACGACCGCCACCTTCGAGCGCGCCGGGCAGCTCCTGCGCGCGGGCAGCGACGTGAAGATGCGCGGGGTGCTGGTGGGGGAGGTGGAGACGATCGCCGTCCTCCCCGACGGGACGGCCCGCGTCGGGATGCGGATCCTACCGGAGCACGAGATCGCCCAGAACGTGAACGCGGCGATCCGCGCGAAGACGCTGTTCGGCGAGAAGTACGTCGACCTGATCGTGCCGGAAGAGCCGTCGGGCCGCCTGGGCGAGGGGGACGAGATACCACTCGAGCGAACGATCGGGCCGATCGAGGTCGAGACGATCCTCGAGCGGGGCGTGCCGCTGCTGGCCGCCATCGACCCGCAGAACCTCGCCGCCGCCATGCAGACGCTCGTGCAGGCTTTCGCCGGGAACGAAGAGGCGCTCAGACGCGCGACCGTGCAGGGGGTGGACCTGCTCGAGGGCACCCGGGAGACCCTCCCCGAGTTCGAGCGCAACCTGCAGCACCTGGACACCTTCTCGCGTGCGCTGGACGAGGCGGACGAGGACCTCCTTCGCGCGATGGACGGGCTGGAGCGCGTCGGCGGGACGACGGCCCGCAACGCCGAGCAGCTGCGCGCCCTGCTGCGCCACCTCCCGTCGGTCTCCCGCGACCTCGGAGACATCCTGTCCGCCCGCGAGCCAGACCTGGCCGACCTGGCCACGCAGGGCGCTCCCGTCCTCGAGGTGGTGGCGGCGAAGGCCGACTCGATACCCCGCCTCCTCCAGCTCACCGATGGGTTCCTGGGGATGTGGATAGTGAACCTGTCCGCCGGTCCCTACTGGCGGATCTTCGTGACCGACGAGCCTCCCCATCCCCGTCCGTACCCGCCCGGGGAGGAGCCGCGTCCGCGTATGACGACCACGGCGGCCGAACGGCGGGCGCTGTTGCGCGACGTGGGCGCGATGCGCCGCGGCGAGGTCCCCGCGCTCCCGGACGCCCTCCTCGCCCCGATCGCGCCCGACCGGGCGCGTGAGCTGCTGGGGGTCGGTCCGTGACCGGCTCTCTGCCCGCGGTCGTCTTCAAGCTGGTCGTGTTCGCGATCTTCACCGTCCTCGTGACCGGGATGCTCGCCGCCGTCATCGGCAACTACGACCCCTTCAACGCCTACTACGACGTCGACGTCGAGTTCAGCGACGCCACCGGCCTGCTGCGCAACGACGTCGTGAAGATCGCCGGCGTCAACGTCGGGAAGGTGACCGGCGCCCGCATCTCCCGCGAGCCGGGCAAGGAGGACATCGCCGAGGTGACGGTCCAGGTGCGCAGCGACGTCGACCTCCCGTCGGATGTCCGGGCCGCCATCCGGTTCCGCAACCTCCTCGGCCAACGCATGGTGGTCTTCTACCCTGGGGACCGCGGGAGCGCGCCGATGCCGAAGGACGGACGCGCGAGGGTGCCCGTCGCGCAGACCACCCCCGCCTTCGACCTGTCCGTCGTCTTCAACAACCTGCGCCCGGTCCTGCAGAACCTCGACCCCGAGGACGCGAACGTGGTCTCGCGGGCGATCGTCGAGATCTTCTCGGGTCGCGAGGCCCAGACCCAGCGGACGATCGCCCAGCTCGCCGACCTCGCCGAGACGCTGGGCGACCGCGGACCGGTGGCGGCCGAGCTGGTCGCGGACCTCGACGTGGTCGTGACCAACCTCGCGCAGCGGGAGGCGGAGCTCCGGTCCGTGCTCGGCTCCTTCGACCAGCTCATGGCGACCCTCGCCGGCCGCTCCGGCGAGCTGGGGCGGGTGGTCGACAACGTGGGCTCCATGTCGCAGGCCACCGCCGCGCTGGTCGCGGAGAACCGTCCGGGGCTAGACCAGATGATCGCCCAGCTCCGCGACATCCTCGCCGTCGCCTCGGCCCAGCGGGCCGAGCTCGACACGGCCCTGAAGGCGCTCCCGGGCGCCACGCACGGCCTGCTGCGCGCCACCACCTACGGGGAGTGGGCGAACCTGATCGGCGTGTGCGTCGACGGGGTGGGATGTCCGGAGGCCGAGGGGACGGCGGGGGCGATGGCGCACATCTTCGCTCCCGCCGCGGGGGTGAGACGGTGAGGCCTTTCCGGGAACGCAACCCGATCGCGGTCGGACTCGTCTCGATCGCCGTCCTGTCCGTGGCCATGCTGTTCGCTTTCTCGCTCGACCGCCTGACCTTCCTGCGCGGCGTCTACCTGATCGAGGCCGACTTCGCCGATGCCTCGGGTCTGACCCCCGACAACGAGGTCAGGGTGGCGGGGCTGAGGGTGGGGAAGGTGCGCGACATCCGACTCGTCGGTCCGGACGACCTGCAGGCGCTCCCGGGCGCCCCACGGGCGCAGGGGGCGGCGAAGGTGGACCGGGTCCGGGTCACGATGGAGATCGAGGACGGGGTCCGGCTCGGCAACGCCACCACCGGCGAGATCAAGCTCAAGACCCTCCTCGGTGCGAAGTTCGTCGACCTGCGCCCCCGCGGAGGGGCGCCGTTCCTCATGGACGGGGGCCTGATACCGCTCGACCGGACCTCGATCCCCTTCGAGATCTACGAGATCATCAACCGGACCGTCGAGCAGTTCGGACGCCTCGACTCCGACGCCCTCAACGAGGCGCTGCGCAAGCTCGCCGCGGTCACGGAGGACCCGGACGGCAACCTGGGCCGGGCCCTCGACGGACTCGCCGAGGCGACGGCCGCGCTGTCCGAGCGCGACGCCGAGCTCGACTCGCTGCTCCAGGGGTCCGACACGCTGCTCGCGGCCCTCGCCACGCGGTCGGAGGAGCTCGGCCGGATCATCGACTCGTCCAGCCGCGTCCTCGGCGTCCTCGAGGAGCGCAGGCAGAACGTCCGTCGGTTCGTCCGTGGCACCGACCAGGTGGCCCGGGAGCTCTCCTCATTGCTGCGGTCCACCCGGGGTTCCCTCGACCCGGCGCTGAAGGACCTGCACGCCGTCCTCGAGGTCGTCTCCCGCAACTACGACCCGCTGGAGGAGGTCGTCCGGACCCTCGGTCCGGGAGCCGAGTCGTTCGGACGCATCTTCACCCAGGGCACCTGGGGCGATGTGTGGCTGCAGAGCCTGATCGTCCCCCTCCCGACGCTCCCGTCCCCCCCGGTGCCATGATCTCGAAGCTGCAGGGCAGGATCGCGCTCGCGCTGGCCGTCGGCCTGATCGCCGCCTCCACCGGCGCCATCTACACGAGGCGCCCCGAGGGCACCTACCCGGTCACCGCGAACTTCCCTCGAGCCATAGGCCTGTTCCCCCGTTCGGGCGTCCGGGTGCTCGGCGTGGAGGTGGGCAGGGTTACCGCGGTCGTGCCCGCCGGGGACCGGGTGCGCGTCACGATGGCGATCGAGGAGAGCTATCGGATCCCGGCCGACGCGACCGCCACTATCGTCCCCATCTCGCTCATCTCCGACCGCTACATCCAGCTCTCGCCCGTCTGGTCGGGCGGCCCCGCGCTCTCGCCCGGGGACGAGATCCCCCTCGAACGCGGCATCGCCCCCGCGGAGCTGGACGACCTCCTCGCGCGGCTGAAGGAGTTCCTGGCCTCGCTGGAGCCCGGCACGGCCGAGGAACCGGGCGCCCTCGGACAGCTGGTCACGAACGCCAACCAGGCTCTCGCCGGCCGCGGCGAGTCGCTGGGGACCACGATCGAGGGCCTCTCGACGCTGCTGGACAACCTCGGGCGCAACGCGGAGAACCTCGACTCGATCATCGTCTCGCTCGACCGCATCGTCGGCGCGCTGGCCCGCCGCGACGCCCAGATCGCCGCGACGAACCGCGGGTTGGCGACGGTGATGACGACGCTCAACGAGGAGCGGACCTCCCTCGAGTCGGGTCTGGGGAACCTGGCCGCCCTCACCGAGGAGCTGGGACGGCTCGTGCGGGAGAACCGCACCGAGCTGGATCGCAGCCTGGCCATCCTCGCCGCGACGACCGATCGCGTCGTCCGGCAGCGCGAGGGGCTGATCCGCAACACGCTGTGGCTCCCGGTCCTGTCCCAGGGCGCCTACCAGGCCTACGAGCCGGAGAACCAGAGGGTCAACGTCCGGGACAACCAGCAGGCGAGGTTCGAGCCATGAGACGCGTCCTGCTCGCAGCCGCGCTGGTCGTCTCCGTACTGGGGGGATCGGCGTGCGCCCGTCCGGGGGGCACGACCATCCACGCCGAGTTCGACGACGTGGGAGACCTCGTCACACGCGCCAACGTCCAGAGCCGCGATGCGGTGATCGGCACGGTCTCCTCCATCGAGCTCCGGGAGCGCGAAGGGGAGCCCGGGTGGCTGGCGCGGGTCACCTTGACCGTCGACGAGGGCGCCCCCATCCCGGAGGGGACGACGGCCGTGGTGCGGTCCACCTCGCTGCTCGGCGAGAAGTTCGTTGACCTCGTCCCGCCCGAGGACGTGGCACCCGACACGCCGCGCCTCCCGGACGGAGCCGTCATCCCCCTGGCGCGCACGGACAAGGCGCCCGAGCTCGAAGAGGTCTTCCAGGAGCTCGGCGGGCTCCTGGCCTCCGGAGCCCTGGCCGACCTGGGCACGTTCGTGACCGCCCAGGCGCGCATCCTCGAAGGGCGCAGCGAGGAGGTCGGCCGGGTCCTCGACGGCACGGCCCGGGTGGTGGACTCGCTGGCCGGACAGAGGCAGGCGATCGCGCAGGCCCTCGACAACCTCCGCTCCACCGCCGCGACCCTCGCCGCCGGGACCGACACCACCAACCGCTTCCTCACCACCACCGACCAGGCGCTCGGGGTGCTGGTCGAGCAGCGCGGACAGCTCGAGTCGCTGCTCCTCGAGCTCGACCGCTTCTCGGCCGTAGGGTCCCGCCTCCTCGAGCAGCACTCCGACGAGATGGACCGGCAGATCAAAGCCCTCCTGCAGATCGTGCCGAAGGTGCACGAGGCACGCGCGGTGCTCGACCAGGCGATCCCCAAGCTGACGCCGTTCGCCCTGCTGTTCGCTCGGGCCATCCCGGGCGACTACATCCAGCTCGACATCTACCCCGAGAGCCCGCTCCCCGTCCCCCACGCGGGCGGATCCGCCCAGGCCGTCGGTCATCTGTGGGGGACGGCGGCCGGGGAGCGAGCCCGATGATCCCCAGGCGGATCGTGGTGAACGTCATCGCCTTCCTCGTGCTGAGCGCGCTGCTGGTCGCGGCGCTGGTGGTGAACATCTTCCGGATCGAGCCCCGGTACGCCGTGACGGCGACCTTCCGCGACACGGGCGGGGTCTTCACGGGACAGGAGGTGACCTACCGCGGGGTGACGGTCGGCCGGGTGGGCGACCTGCGCGTCGTGGAGCAGGGCGTGGAGATCGATCTCGTCATCTCCCGCAGGTTCGACCGCATCCCGCAGGACACGCGGGCCCGCGTCATGTTCAAGAGCGCGGTGGGGGAGCAGTTCGTGGACCTGTTGCCGAACACCGACCAGCCGCCGTTCCTGGACGCAGGGTCCACGATCCCGATCGAACGGACGGAGCTCCCCGTCCAGCAGGAGGAGCTCCTGCGGCTCCTGGAGTCCGTCCTGGCCGGCGTGCCGGTCGATGACATGGCCCAGCTCGTCGACACGCTCGGTACCGGCCTGGGCGGACGGGGCGAGGACCTGAGGCTGCTGTTGCGCTCCCTCGACCCGATCAGCGCCACGCTGGCGGGACGCACGGGTGAGATCAACAGCCTGCAGCGCAACGCCGACCGCGCCGGCGCAGCGTTCTCGCGGACCTCGGAGGACTTCGTGGTCGGCGTCCGGCAGCTGGCGAACGTGTCCGAGAGCCTGGCCCGCAGCTCACCCGAGCTCGAGAGGCTGCTGCGCGCGGGAGCCAACGACCTCCCGGTCGTCGCTGCGCTCCTCTCCTCGCGCAAGGCGGAGATCGACCGGACGATCGCCAACCTCGCCGACGTCACCCGCATCTCCCACGAGCACCTGGCCTCCGTGCGGGACCTGCTCGACTGGCTCCCGCTCTTCCTGTTCGCCGTCATCGACAGCTTCGACGGCCAGAAC